>JAMOAD010000360.1 GCA_023621955.1 Acidobacteriota bacterium | reverse complement strand
CCCCTCTCATCGTCGTTGATGAAGACAGAGGCGGTGATATGCATGGCGTTGACCAAGAGCAACCCCTCCCGGATTCCGCTCTCTTCCAAGGCCGCCTCCACACTGGGGGTGATGTTGACAAAGCCCATTCTCTGGGGAAGGTGAAAGCTCAACTCTTTTCGAAAACTTTTCATGAACGCTCCTCCCAAACTAAACCTAAAGGAGGGGAACCATTCCCCTGGTCTCCCTCTCCTTCTGAACCCTCATCCAGAGATGGTTCTCCTTGCGGAAGAACCGTACCAAGGCCGAAGAGGTCGTTTCCAACCCTTCGGCGCTCTCCGCCAGCCTCCCCTGATGGAAAAGGAAGAGAGCAAGCGCCTTGGCGACATGAAACGGGAACTCCTCATGCCCACTGCTGACTTGCGGCCTGAAGGGGGGCCACTCCTCGGGGAAGAGGGAGGGGTCTCCCCTCTCGGCAACTCTCAGGGCCATCTGAATCCTGAGCCGATGGAGGGCCTCTTTAAGGTTTCTCCCCCCCTCACGCCACTCCGAAGAGGTGGCGACCAACTCACCCCCTGCCAGAGTCAGGCGGACGGCGCTCAGGACCCTGTTCCGTTTCTGCCCCCCCTTCCCTGAGGCCTGGTAACGGTCGATTCGACACTCCCTCAGCAACTTCTCGTCGGAGAAGAGAAGCTTCTCCACGAGGGAATCTTCAACGGTTCTCTTCGGTTCCATCTCTCTCCACCCGGTCCCGGCGCAAGCCCTTTTTGAACATGATATAATAGAAGATTATGAGTCCGAGGTGAAGGCATGTTTAAGAAAATGTTTCTCTCCGTTCTCTTCCTCCTCTCTTCTTTCTCCCTTCTCAACGCCCAGAACTTCGCCGCAGGGGTTATCCTCGGCGAGCCCACGGGACTCTCCTTTACAGTGAACCAGGGGCGTGGGGGCTTCTGGGATTTTGGTCTCGCCTACTCACTCGACAAGAACGACAACCTCCACTTCCATGTAGACCGTCTCTGGTCCTCCCCTCTCGCCAACGAGAACGGCATGAGGACAAGACTCTACTACGGAATCGGCGGCAGACTCCTCTCCCACGAGAAGGGCGATGGGGACGACGAACTCCGTTTGGCGCTCCGCGCCCCCCTCGGTCTCTCCTTCCGATTCCGCCGCTCCCCGGTGGAGCTCTTCGTGGAAGGGGCCCTTCTCATGGACGTCGTTCCCTCCACGGAGACCGACTTCAACGCGGGCGTCGGTCTCCGTTACCATTTCTAAAGGGATTACGGGAGAAGAGGCAGGTAGGGCTGAACCGCTTTAGCCGCCCTCCCCAGGGCATCCTCGAAGGTGGAGACTCCCTGAACGCTCTTGAGAAGCTCCTCCTCCTTGATCGGAACGTCTTCCAGCCTACCCCCCATGTAGTCGGCATACCCTTGGAGATCCAGGAGGCCGTGTCCGCTCAGGGTAAAGAGGATCACCCTCCCCTTCCCCTCCGTCGAGAGGGCCTCCCTGACAACCCCTGCCAGGGCGTGTCCAGTCTCGGGAGCGGGAACTATTCCCTCGGTTCTGGCGAAGAGGAGCGCCGCCTTGAAACTTTCGCTCTGAGGGACGGCCCAGGCCTCCCCCATCCCTTGACGCAGAACATGGGAGACCAGAGGGGCCATGCCGTGGTACCTCAGTCCCCCTGCATGTATCGGGTTGGGGATGAAGAGTCTGCCCAATGAGTGCATAGGCAGGAGAGGGGTCAGGCCCGCGCTGTCCCCGTGGTCGTAGACGAAGGGCCCCCTAGTGAGAGTCGGACAACCTGTGGGTTCAACGGCCAACACTCTCGGACGCCCGACTCCCCTTCCGGGGTTCAGGAAGGGGAAGGTCAGGCCCGCAAAATTGCTCCCCCCTCCCACACAGCCGATCAGAGTGTCCGGCTCCCTCTCTCCGCCCTCTCGAATCTGCTCCATCGCCTCCAGGCCGATCAGGCTCTGGTGGAGCAGAACATGGTTGAGAACGCTTCCCAGGGCATATCGGCTCTCTCCGCTTCCATCGGAGACGACCCTCTCGACGGCCTCGGCGATGGCGATTCCCAGCGAACCAGGAGTGTTCGGATCCCTCTTCAGAGCCTGCCGACCTGCCTCTGTCCCGTCGGTCGGGCTGGGGAGGCAGCGCCCTCCCCAGGTCTCCATGAGAATCCTCCTGAGAGGTTTCTTCTCATAGGAGTTTCTCACCATATAGACGAGGCATTGGAGACCGAAGAAGCCGCAGGCCAGGGAGAGAGCGCTCCCCCATTGCCCGGCTCCGGTCTCCGTCACCAGCCTCTTCACCCCGGCGATCTTGTTGTAGTAAGCCTGAGCCACCGCCGTCGTGGCCTTATGGCTTCCGGCGGGGGAGACGCTTTCGTCTTTGTAGTAGATTCTCGCCTTCGTCCCCAAGGCCTCTTCGAAACGCTTCGCCCTTCTCAGAGGGGTCGGCCTCCAGGCCGAGAGCCTCTCCAAAACCTCTTCGGGGATGGGAACCGATCTCTCGCAAGTGTACTCTTGTTCCACCAGGCTTGGAGGGAAGAGAGGCTCCCACTCCTTCGCAGCCAAGAGGTGCCCATCCGCGCCAAGCGGCGGCGGTAAAGGCTCTGAAAGATCGGCTCTCAAGTTGTACCAAGATTGTGGAATCCTGGTTCCACGGTATTCGTTTTTCACGGAATTCTCCTCACTGTTAAAAACATGTTTACAGCGGACGTCAGAGGACCAACGGGTTCTACAAAAGGGGAGGCGGTTTACGGGCGGGGAACCGCCCAACCGTAATGGGGACGTTCAGCCGGAAGACTGAGGAGCCGAAGGTGAACCTCTATCCAGATACGTCGCGACAGGGAGAGGACCGAAAGGTCAAGAGAGGCCATCTTCCCCCCCCTCTAAGGCCAGTGCGAGACGGAGGGGCGAATCCTCCCCCTTCAGCTCCCTGGAACCCCTGGTGATCTTACAGAGGCTCACACCGAGCATCGAAGCGATCTCCCTCTGGGAAACCCCCTTGGCCAGGAGTTGAACCAACTGCCACCGCGAGGCGATCTCCCTCTGTTCCGTAGAGGTTAAAAGGCTCTCCAGGAGACGCTTCACCTGAGAGGGGTCCTCAAGACGGGCCAGAATCCGGGCCAAAGGCTCCAGAGAGGCCTCCTTGGGTTCGCTCAGCCGTTTCTTCATATAGAAACACTACCCCCTTTCCCGATCCCTGTCAAGTGGGAAAAGCGCAGAACCAAACTTCTTTCCCGATCCCTCTTCGTAATGCCGCTTCTGAAGCGGTTCAAGAAAGGGGGGGAGTCCGGCCCCTTAAACATCCCTCTTTCCCCAGGCCTCCTGCATCTTCTCGGCGAGCTGGGTGAGAGTGAAGGGCTTAGGCAGGAAGGTCACTCCATGCTCAAGGACTCCGTGGTGGGCGATCACGTTCTCGGTATACCCGGACATGAAGAGAACCTTCAGGTTGGGCGTTCCCTCTTTCAGGCGGCGGTAGAGCTCTCGTCCGTCCATCTCAGGCATGACAACGTCGGTCAGGAGCATTTTCGGCCTCTCCTTCTGACCTTTGAAGTATTCGAGACACTCCCGGGGTGTCGAGAAAGAGAGCGTCTTGTAACCAAGTTGCTGAATAAGCGTGGAAGCCAGTTCCCTGACAGACTCTTCGTCTTCCACCACGGCGATGAGGGAGTCCAGGTTCAGCAGATCCGGAGGGGGGGGCTTCTCCATCACCGTCGGCGGCCTCGGAACGCTCCGGTCGCCTCCCGACTCTTCCAGAGGGAAATAAATTTTGAAAGTCGTCCCCTGGCCGGGTTCGCTGTAGACCCAGATCCACCCTTTATGCTGTTTGACGATCCCGTACACCGTCGCTAAGCCCAACCCCGTCCCTTTCCCCTTCTCTTTGGTCGTGAAGAAAGGCTCGAAGATACGGGATTGAACGGTCTTGTTCATTCCGATCCCCGTGTCGCTGACGGAGAGAAGAACGTAGGGTCCCGGGACGATTCCCACATGGGTACGGGCGTACTCTTCGTCCAGATAGGCCTCCTTGGTCTCCAACGTCAGGCAACCGGGTTTCACCATGGCGTCCTGAGAGTTGACAGCCAGGTTCATGATGATCTGTTCCACTTGAGCCGGATCCGCCTTGATAGAGGTCGCTCCTTCGGCCAGGTAGAGTCGGATCTCAATGTCCTCCCTCAGAGTATCCCTGAGGATCTTCTCCATACCCTGAACGACTTCGTTCAGCTCGATGGAGCACATCTCCATCAACTGCTTGCGGCTGAAAGAGAGGAGCTGCGAAACCAGAGATTTGGCCCTATCCGCAGCCCTATGGGCCTGCCGGAGCCACTCCACAGGATCGTGTTCACCTTTCGACGCCTTTCTCAGCGCCAGGTCCAGGTAACCGAGAATCGGAGTCAGCAGGTTGTTCAGGTTGTGGGCGACTCCTCCCGCCAACTGCCCGATGGCCTCCATCTTCTGAGCCTGAAGAAGCTGGACCTCCAATTTCGCCTTCTCCGCCTGAGCCAGCTGTATGGGGGTGTAGTCTTCGATGAGGAGCTGACATCCGACGACTACACCCTTCTTATCCTTGACAGGTGTGACGTGATGCCTCAGGTAAGAACTCTTTCCCCACTTGGATGTATAGGGCATGATCTCCACCATGGAGGTTCCCTCATCCATAGATTTTTTGTAGAGCCCGGCAAACCCCCCGTCCACAAGTGTCGGGAAGGAGAGCATGTTGATCTTCCGGGTCTCCTCTTTCGAGGGAGAGCCAAGGATCTTCACGAGGGGGTCGTTCACATGCTCAATTTTGCCGTCCCTGTCCATGAGAAGAAACCCGACAGGAGAGTTTTCCACAAGGAGCCGGTAGCGGCTTTCGCTCTCTTTGAGGCGTTCATCCGCTTCCTTGAGGGCGGAAACGTCTACGTGGGTGCCCACCATCCTTAAAGGGACGCCGCTCTCATCGCTCTCCACGACCTTCCCCCTCCCAAGGACCCACTTCCACTCACCGGACTCCGCCCTGAGGCGGAACTCGACCTCGTACTTCTCCGCCTTTCTGTCCAAGCAATCCCTCAGGGACTCTTCGACCGCCGGAAAGTCTTCCGGATGGATCAGGGAGCACCAATTCCGATAGTTGGCTTCAAAGGCTCCGTTTTCGTAACCGAGCATGGAGTAGTACCGGGGGCTGAAGTAGCAGGCTCCGGTCTTGACATCCCAGTCCCAAAGCCCGTCGTTGGCGGCTTCAAAGGCCATCTGGAGACGCCTTTCGTTGTCCTGTAAAGTCATCTCCCGGCACTCTTCTTCGGTGACATCCCTGACGATGGAGCCAAACTGAAACCCCGTCTTCGTGGGGATGACGAAGAGACTCTCCTGAGACTTCCTCAAGGCTCCGTCCCGACCCCGGTAGACCCCGAACCTCTGTCTCGGCTCTTTGAGCTTCCCAGTGGCGAGGAGCTTTTGCATACCCTCGCGGAGGGACTCCCACCTAGTGGATCCTTCGGGAATGGGAAGGATTCTCCTCTGTGCCTCCTCCACGGATCTACCGACAACTTCGGAGGCACGCAAACCGGTCATCTTCTCCATCGCCAGGTTCCAGATCAGGCACTTTCCGGCCTCGTCGATCAGGACGATCCCATCTTCGGTATACTCGAAGACCTTGGCAAGGCGATTCTTCTCTTCCAGGAGGCTCTGGGTTTCCCTCTTCTGCGCGGTAATGTCGGCAAAGACCATGACACAGACACCGGGCTCTCCCGCCCCCTCTTCGAGGCGGTAGGCATCCGCCACAATCCACCTCTCCGTGCCGTCGGCGCGGAGGATTCTCCTCTCTTCGCCCTCCACCCTCTCCCCTTTCAGAAGGCATTGGAAGAGGGGGAACTCCTCGAC
>JAMOAD010000149.1 GCA_023621955.1 Acidobacteriota bacterium | reverse complement strand
GGCCTCTTCGTCTGACTCCTCCCCAACCTTCTCGGGAGGAAGGGGGTTGAGGCTCTCGTCCTTTTCACTGTACCGTTCCAACATAAAGCCATCGTCGGAGTGCCACCAGATCCAGACATCGTCCTGCCATCGGATCGGCTTCTCGTCCAGGAAGAAGCGACCGTGTTGCCGGAGGAGGGAGATCCTGTACTCACCCATACGGACCCAATACTTCGTCGTCGACCCCAGGTAGATCACGTCTTCCACCTTGGCCGGATAGAGGTTGACGTGGGGAGGAAGATCCTCCGGTTTGTCCCTGGAGATTCGAATCTTCTCGGGACGGATACTGAGGTACACCGGGTTACCCGCCAGAATCTGCTTGTCGTTGAAGCAGACGATATCGGGAAAGTCTTCCACTTTGATCCTGCTGTAGTCGCCGTTCAACAGGCTTTCAACGGAGCCCTCGAAGAAGTTTGTGTCCCCGATGAAGGCCGCTACGAAAGAGGTTCGGGGAGTCTCGTAGACCTCCGGGGGGGTGCCGATCTGCTGAACCTTCCCCGCGCTCATCACCGCGATCCGGTCGCTCAGGCTCATGGCCTCCCCCTGGTCATGGGTGACGTAGAGGAAGGTGATACCCACCTCGTCATGGATCAGGTCCAACTCGATCAGCATTCTCTGGCGGAGCTTCAGGTCCAGGGCAGCCAAGGGTTCGTCCAGAAGAAGGACCTGGGGCTTGTTGATCAAGGCCCTGGCGACGGCGACACGCTGTTTCTGCCCTCCGCTCAGCTGGTCCGGCTTTTTATGGCTCTGGTCGGTCATCTGAATCAACTGAAGCATCTTGTCGACTTCCCGGGATATCTCATGGAAGGGTTTCTTGGCCACCTTCAAGCCGAAGGCGATGTTCTCCCAGACCGTCATGTGGGGAAAGAGTGCGTAGTTTTGAAAGATCGTGTTCACCTTCCTCTTGTTGGGGGGAAGGTCGGTAATGTCTACCCCGTCTAGGAGGACCCTGCCGCTGTCGGGCCTTTCAAACCCCGCCAGAAGCCGCAGCATCGTCGTCTTTCCACACCCGCTCGGGCCGAGAAGGGAGAAGAACTCTCCTCTCTTCACCTCCAGGGAGACGTTGTCCACGGCGGTGATAGAGCCAAAGCTCTTGCTGACCTCTCGAAACTCAAGGAATTCTCCCACCTTGCTCTACCTCCTCCCGCCGATCCGTACGTACTCTATTTTAATGAAAGAGCCCGCAAGGTTCAAGAGCTTCACCCTTTTCTCTCCTCTTCGGTCAGAGCCTCCCTCAGGAGTAGAGGGAGGGGTTCACGTACCGCCTCTTCTCCCGCTTGCGAACCCTCAGGACGACGAAGATCCCCGCCAAGAATCCCCCCACGTGGGCCCACCAGGCGATCCCCCCGGAGGTCAAGGAGAGGAGAGAAACCGTACCGGAGAGAAGCTGGGTCATAAACCAAAAGAGGATGAAGAGGTAGGCGGGGATCTCGATGAAGAGGGGGATGAAGACGAACACAGGGATCAGGGTTAGAATCCTCGAGTAGGGAAAGAGGAGAAGGTAGGCGGCCATGACACCGGCAATCGCCCCGGAGGCTCCGATCACGGGGATTCGGGATGAGGCGTTGAAGAGAATATGGAGGAAAGAAGCGGAGAAACCCGCGAAGAGGTAGAACCCCAAATAGCGGCTATGGCCTAAACGGTCCTCCACGTTATCCCCGAAGATCCAGAGAAACCACATGTTGAAGATCAGGTGGGTCCATCCGGAGTGGAGGAAGAGGGAGGTTAAGAGGGGGAACAAGAGAGAGAGTCCTTCGCCGAAGAGGTGGAGGGGGTGAAAGGGGAGAAAGCGGCTAGGGATGACCCCGTAGGTATAGATCAACCGTTCTTGAAGAAGCGCTGGAAGGGTCAGCTGGTAAAGGAAGAGGGCGATGTTGGCGAGTATCAGCACCGTGTTGACGACCGGCCGAGTGCGGTGAGGAACAGTATCGCGGATAGGGATCATTGGTATACCGAGGGTGAGTGTAACATTCGCAAAAACCTTTTTCAAGTTTCCAGGGTTGCATTCTTTTTACTTTTCTTTTAAAATGATCTCATGATGCCGAAAAACGCCTTTTTCACGCCCACGAGGAAGTTAGTTCTTTTCATGGCTCTTTCTCTCGTGGGAGTTTGCTTCGCCTCCGGGATGGTGGCCCTTCGCCTGCCTGGCCGCCTCAAGAAGGCTATGAAACCTCAGACACCCAAGACTAGGGTGAAAAAGACGGAACCTTTGCCGGTGATAAAAAAATTCTCCGGCCTTGTCGCCAAAGGCGATGTGATCATCTCCCTTCTTACCAGGAACGGCATTCTGGAAGATACCGCCCGGCGACTCGTGGAAGCCGTACAACCTGTTTACGATTTGGCCAAATTGCGCGCAGGGCATGCCTATACTTTAGAAACTAAAGATGGGCATTTGACCAAATTCGTCTACTGGGTCCAAAGTGATACACTCCTGGAGGTGAGTCCCGGCGTGGACGCTGATTTTCAAGCGAAAATCAACGCCCTCCCCTACAAGACAAAACGTCAGTTTGTCCGGGGAAAAATCGAAGGGAGCCTCTTCGAAACCCTCCAAAAAGCGGGGGAGAAACCGGAGCTTGCAGACATCCTCGCCGATCTCTACGCCTACGATATCGACTTTAACAGGGACATTCAGCCGGAAGATGAGTTCGCCGTTCTCGTGGAGAAGAAGTATCTGAAGGGTGAGTTCGTGAAGTATGGGGCCGTCTTGGCCGCTTCCTTCAAAAACAGCGGCAAGGAGTACAGGATCCTCCGTTTCACAGACCCTTCCGGAAAAACAGCCTACTACCAACCCGACGGGAAGGCGGTCAGGAAGATGTTTCTCCGTTGCCCTCTCCCCTTCATGAGGGTCACCTCCTCCTTCGGCATGAGACGCCACCCTGTTTTGGGCTTCTCCGCCAAACATAACGGCGTGGATTTCGGCGCCCCTACCGGAACCCCCATCAGGGCCGTCGGTAACGGAACGGTCCAACAGGTGGGACGGGACGGAGGAAGGGGAAACTACGTGGTGATCCGGCATCCGAACGGGTACTTCAGTCACTACTACCACATGAGCCGCTTCAAGGCGGGGATCCGTTCCGGAAGCAGGATCGACCAGAAAGAGATCATCGGCTTCGTCGGGAGTACCGGGCGTTCTACGGGCCCCCACCTCCACTACGGACTCTCTGTGGGGAAGAGGGGTTTCCTGAATCCCCTGAGCATCAAGTCTCCAACGGAGACGCCCCTCTCCAGTTCCTACATGCCCCTCTTCAAGAAGAGCCTACTCCAGACCTTCGCCCTCTTCCAAGCCGTTCCGGTTCAGACACGCCGCCCCCTGCTCCCCAGGAACCCCCTGGAGATGCGCCACAGAATCCGTACCCCCATCCGTTTTTCCCCTTTGAACTTTTAAGCAGCCTTAAGAGAGGATAGAAGGCCGGGAAAGGTAACTCTTTCCCGGCCTTTTTTTTCTGTTCACCTGCATACAAAGGGAAGAGGCGCGAAGCCCCCTCCCTCCTCTTGACCGGACTATCCCAGGAGAAGCCTTCCCGTTATCGCCGGTTGTTGGCCTCTACCCTCCGGTACCGCTTCTTACTGGATCGGTTCACCGTTGGCGTACCCTTCGATGATTTCCGGAGGAACCTCGAGCACATTATCCCACCCTCCGTAACGCGCCAAGGGTTGAGGTGAGGCGAAGGCCCTCTTCCTTCCCCCTTCGATCAGGTAGACCGCCCTGTTGGCTCCCCGGCCCTGGGCGATCACCATCCTCCCTTCGAAGGAGGCACCGATAGGCTCCCCCTCCTCCATTCTTTCAAGAGTCTCCTCAGGAACCTTCTCAAGGTACTTCCAAGGGTCTTTCCCCCGTTTTTGCCCGTAGTTGTAAGCGTAGAGACTCTCAAGGTTTCTGAAGACCCTCTTTCTGTAGTTGCCGGTCCCACGCCTCTCGATCAAGTAGACGCGGTCTCCCCTACCCTTGACGTACTTGCTCTGAAGGTAGGCCGGGTTATCCCGGGAAGGCCAACGGGAGAAGGCCCTCTCCATCTCTTCCAAGGTTCTACGGCACTCTCTCAGGGAGGACATTCTTAACCCTTTCCGGTCCATGGAGGAGTTAAGCTCCTCGAAGGAGGAAATCAGGTAGGAAAAGGCGTTGAAGAGGTTTGTCCTGAGGGAATCGTCGCGAAAGTACCCCCCCCTATCCTGGGCCAACTTCAGAAAGAGCCTGGCGGAAGCGGCAAAACTCTCGGAGCGGAAAAGGACGGCCTGCTCTTGATCGTTGATCTCACCGTTCCATCCCCGAAAATGGTCGTAACTCTCCTCCGCAAGATCGGCGGAACTCCTGAGAAGGCTCTCGCCAAGGGCGACGACCCGATCCCTCTCGTCAGCCTGGAGGGGGAAGGCCAGAAACAGAAAAAACAACAACACCACAACGGTTAACCCTCTCTTCATCTCTCTCTCCTCGGTGGCGGGGGCGACTCTAAGGGGCCGCCCCCGCCTCTTCTTTAAAAAGTAATCAGAAGCTCAGCTTCTTGGCGATATCGGAAGGAAGAGCGCTCTTGTTGATCATGATGGCGATCGTCTTGAGACGTACGTAAGGGGCGGACATGTAGAGGTACCCCTTGTACTTCCCGTCAACACCCCAAGAGTTCTTCGTCTGGTAGAATTTGGCCCCCTTCTGGTCCTTGGCCAAACCCGTAATATGCATCAGGTGGTCGTCCGTGGTGGTCTGGTTGTCAAAAGTGACCTGCCGCATCTCTTGGGTGATCTCCTTTTCCACAACCGGCTCCGTCACCGGCGCCTCCCTCTCCGCCTGACTCTTGTCCTCCCAATCCACTTTGGGAACTACCGCGTAACCCTGGTTGCGGGCGGCGAAGTCTCTCTCGCTCACATCACCGTCCCAGGCGAAGGTATAGCCATTTTCAAGGGCGTAGTCCATAACCCTCTCCAGCTCGTCGATGGGAAGGTTATAATACTCGCCGCCAGCCCAGTTATCAGGGAACTCCAACCGGACCTTAGAGTAAAAGGGGGCCAGGGAGTAAGAGGTGATCTCAATATAGTCGTCCAGGTTCAGAGGGACCCTCTCCTTCAAGAAGCTCTCGGGGGTGTAGCTCTTCCCCTGGTAGGCGAACTCCTTGGGTTCCGCCCCGAGGTAGATATCCAAAACCTTTTCGAAAGCCTCTTTCCAAAGGGGTGTCACCTTTCCGCCGGGCCTCTTGACGATTCCCTGCAGCATTCCCTGAAGAACCGCCTCCAACTCTCCGTGGTTATGCCTCTTCTCCCCGATTTTCAGGCCATCGTAGACCTCTTCGGGGACGATTCCATAACGCTTGATCGTGTTGATGACATCGTGAGCCTGGCCTCCCGGTCCAAAGGGGGAATCCCCGTGGCGCCGAACGTAGAGCTCCGCCTTCGCCGGATAAACCCTTCGGACAACGAACATCTCCGAAAGGTCAAGCTCCCCTTTACCGGCTCTCATAAGCTCGGCTTCCAGGAAAGAAAGCGTGGCAAAGTCCCAACAGGTACCGGTACGGGCTTGATTCTTCACCGATGACCTGGGGACTTCTTTGACCATGGTAAAACGGTATGGCTCCGGTTGAGCCTTGCTCGGCTTCTTTACCTCTCCGGACAAGGGTATAAGGAGCAGTAGACTCAGGACAAAGGTTCCCAAAGATTTCATACTCGTTTCCTCCTTAAAGTGCTCCCCGAAGGGATCGTCTTTTACAATTATACGCAGCAGTGGAGGATTTGTGTCAACCTCTGGGCTTAATCGAAGAGGGACGGGGCGCCGAGGCCGAGGGCGGCCCTTTGAAAAACCATCTCCAACTCTTCGGCAGTCACCCTCTGAAGGGAGAGGGGGGGGAGGTTCTGGAGGGAGAAGAATCCGGCCTCCTGGGTCTCAGAGGAGGGGCGGAGC
>JAMOAD010000021.1 GCA_023621955.1 Acidobacteriota bacterium | reverse complement strand
CGCATCCCCAACGACTATGACCAACAGCTTTTTCTCTACTCACTCTCCGAGAAAAAGGCCAAAGCCCTGACGAAAGATTTCAACCCTTCCGTAGGCTCAGCTTTCTGGAGTCCTCGGTTAGGCGACCTTTTCCTCTCCGTCACCGACCAGGATCAAAGCAAGCTTTACCGTTACAGCTTTCAGAAAGCCCTCTTTCAGAAGCTCAACACTATCGACGATTCCCTGGAGGCTTTCTCCCCGTCCCGAAACGACCGTGCCGTCTACACATCCTCGGGAATCAACCGCCCCGAGAGGGTTTTCGTTCTCGACCTGAAGAGGGGCGTGAGCCGTCTTCTCAAGGATTACAACCAGGAGTTCTTCCAGAACACTCTCTTCGGAAGCTCCGAAGATTTCGTTTTCCAAGCGGAGAGCGGGAGAACCGTAGACGGCTACCTGGTCTTTCCACCGCACTTCGACGCCTCCAAGAAGTACCCCCTGATCGTCAACTACTACGGGGGGACCACTCCGGTCTCCAAGGTCTACGGCGGACGCTACCCCAAGGAGTGGTACGCCGCCAACGGGTACGTTGTTTACGTGGTCCAGCCTAGCGGAACCGTAGGGTATGGCAAGGAGTTCTCCTCGACCCACGTAAACGATTGGGGAGAAGTGACGGGAGCCGAGATCCTCGAAGGTGTGGAAAAGCTCCTCAAGTCCAAACCCTACATCGACCCCAAGAGGATTGGAGCCATCGGGGCCTCCTACGGGGGCTTCATGACCCTCTCCCTGGGAACCCGGAGCGACCGTTTCGCCGCCCTGATCTCCCACGCAGGAATCAGCACCCTCTCCAGCTACTGGGGAGTCGGCGACTGGGGCTACACCTACAGCGCCGTCGCGACGGCCGACAGTTTCCCCTGGAACAGACCGGATATTTACGTTCAGAAGAGTCCCCTCTTCAACGCCCAGAAGATCACTACCCCCCTCCTTCTCCTCCACGGGGACAAAGACAACAACGTCCCTCCCGGGGAGAGTTATCAGATGTTCACCGCCCTCAAACTCCTGGGGAAAGAGGTCGCCTTGGTCACCTTTGACGGTCAGCAGCATTGGATCTTGGAGTACGACAAACGGGTTCAGTGGATGAAGACGATCATGGCCTGGTTCGACCGCTTCCTCAAGGATCAACCCGAAGCCTGGCAAGAGCTCTACCCACAAAAATAGACAAAACCCCCAGGGGGGGAGAGGCGAACCCTCTCCCCCCTCCCTTTGCCTTTCCCTCCAGAAATATGGTATAAAAGAACCGTTACTCCGAGTCCGTTCGGCTAAAGCCTCAGGCTACGCCTTCGGACCGATAGGGTCTAAGGGGAAACCCTTCGGCCTCCCCGTTTGGAAAGGAGGAACAATGAGAAAACTCTCTGCCGTTCTCTTCACCCTGATCGCCCTGACACTCCTTCTCTCTTCCCAAGAGGAGGAGAAGAAAGACCGAGACAAGAAACCCGTTATCACCGAAGAGATCACCGTCACGGCTCCAGAACCCCAAGACCGGCCCCTTGCCTCGACGACGGTCATCCCCCAGAGCAGTCTCAAGGCCATGAACACGAAGAACCTCTCGGAGATCCTCTCCTTCGCCTCCGGTACCTACGTCTCTACGGGAACCAAGGGGGAGGCCCACATCAAGATCCGAGGCTTCGACACCGATAAATCCACCCTCATGGTGGACGGGATCCCCATCTACGACCCCTACTTCAACACCTACGACTTGAAGAGCATCACCAGCGAAGAGATCGAGTCGGTCAAAATCGTGAAGGGCTCCTCTTCGGTTCTCTACGGGGCCAACACCCTCGGGGGAATCGTCGACGTCCTGACCCGTCGGCCCAACCCTCCCTCGCTCTCCCTGAAGGCCTCCCTCTCCCGGGACAGCACCTCCTTCCTCTCTGCGACCGGCGCCTACGGGAACGATCGCTTCGTCTTCCTCGGCTCCGTCCTGCGCGACAAGAGCGACGGAAGCCGCGTGAAACTCAATGGAGAGACCGGTCTGCTTCCCAACTCCCAGTGGGAGAAGACGAACCTTACGGGAAAGCTCTACATCTACCCAGGAAGAGAGACGGAGGTTCTTCTCCAAGCCTCTTACCTCGACTCGGAGTACAATGTCCCCGCCGCCACCGCCTACTACTCCCCCAGGTACTGGAAGTTCCCCGAATGGAAGCGCCTCTCTCTGGGCGGAGGGATCACGACCCCCCTCCTCTCCAAGGGAACCCTGAAGGTCCGCACTTACTACCTGAAGTACGACAACACCTTAGAAAACTACAAAGACCCGGCCCTGACGAAGTTGACATGGACCTCCCTCTACCGGAACAGCACTTGGGGAGCCTTCCTTCTCGGGTCTCACCCCCTGGGAAACCGCCAGGAGATCAACTTCAGCTTTAACGCCAAGAAAGACAAGGTCGAACAGCAGGGAAGCGCCACTTCTCCTTGGGAGTACTACGAACAGACCACCTTCTCGGCTGGTCTGGAAGACCGCTTCCGCATCACCGAAAAATGGAGCCTCATCGGCGGAATCAACATCGACACCCTTGACAAGAAAGAGGGCAAAACGAAGAGCACCGTCAACCCCATCGGAGGGATCAAGTTCAACCCGACACCCTTCACGGATATCCATCTGACCTACTCGCGCAAGTCCCGCTTTCCCTCGATGAAGTCCCTCTACAGCACCTCCGGAGGAAACCCCGATCTCAAGGATGAGAGGGGGCAGACCATGGAGGTGGGTTTTCTCTACAACAAGGACTTCACGCTCTCCGGGGCGCTCTTCATCACCGAAGTGGATGACCTGATCTACACGGTCCGCCTCCCTACCGGTTATAAGAGTTACAAGAACATCGGAGAGTCCCGAACCAAAGGGTTTGAGCTGGAAGCGGGGAAGAGGTGGTGGTCCCTGCTGGACCTCTCCCTGAGGTACACCTTCCTGGACACCCGCAACAAAGATGAGGACCGCCGTTTGGAGTTGGTTCCGGAATCCCAGCTGAACTGGACGGTCGGTTTGTCTCTCCCCTCAGAGGTTCGAATCTTCACCTGGGGGGTGGCGGCCTCCTCATCGGAGATCATGATCAGCGACAAACTGATCTCCGTTCCAGGCTACACCATCGCCAACCTCTCCATAGAAAAGTCCTTCGGTCCCCTCTCCCTTTACGTCAAGGGGGAAAACCTCTTCGATAAAGAGTACTTTACCGAGCCTGGGTACCCTATGGCCTCACGTCGCATCGAGGGGGGAATCCGGATCGACCTCGGCGGAACCCGATAGGAGGAAAGACCTTGACCCTACGCAAACTACTGCCTTGTCTGCTTCTGATCGCCCTCATCGTCCCGGCTTCTCTGTCGGCACAGGAGAACAACGACTTCTACGACAACGTCCCTCTGAAAGAGTACCCTTGCCCGAAGATCGAAATCGCCGGTGAAGTCGTCTCCCCCGGTCCCGTGGACCTCTCGCCCCTCCCTCTCAGGCAGGTTCTGGTGAGAGAGGCCATCCTCAAAGAGGGAAAAGAGACCTTCGTTGGCTCCTACGTCTTCCAGGGATACTCCCTCTTCGACATCTTGAAGGAGCGCGTTGTGGCCAAGAAGAACGCGGCGGAGTTCCCCTCGGTGATCGACCTCTTCGTCGTCGTGGAGAACGGGAAGGGCGAAAAGGCGCTCTTCAGCTGGGGGGAGATCTTCTACCCCATCACACCGCACAGAATCCTCGTGGCCGTGAAGGCCGCCCCCATCATCCCTTCGCTGACCAAAGAGGTATGGCCTCTCCCCGACTCCCCCCGGGTCGTTGCCGCCGACGACCTCTTCAGCGAGAGAACCGTGGACAACCCCACGAAGATTACTGTCCTGAGCGCGCCGATGAGCTTCAAGGTCGAAAAGGGAAAGAGTCCTATGAACGCTCCCACCTTCTCCCTGGTCTCTGCGGGGAAGACCGTCGCCCTCTTCAAGGAGCCCCCCACGGAGGGCCCTTTTCTGACAATGCCTTCCGTTTTCTACGGTCGGGGGAAAGGGTTCCACGGGGTCACCCGCTTTTCAGGGCGCCCCCTCCGTTCCGCCCTGGAGAAGTACCTTCCCCCCACGGCCGAGCGGTTGCGCCATGGATGCTTCATCGTTGCCAGCGACGATGGTTACCGAGTCGTCTTCTCCTACAGCGAGCTCTTCAACCGGACCGACAACGGTGAGTTTCTCCTCCTGGACAAACAGTCCGAGGACGGCGGACGCTTCACGATCTACCCCTCTCCGGACTTTTTCTCCGACAGAGCGGTTAAATCGGTGAAAGAGATTCACTATTGGGAGTTTTGATCCGAAACAAGCCTACTATAACCATTCTCGGGCGGGAGGCTCCCAAGGCTCCCGCCCATCCCGACCTCCCCGGTTCGGTAAAATTCCCCTTCCCAGGACCATGATCAGGCACCGCGGGAGCCGCGCCCTCTCTTTCGACACACTCCCTTTCGTCGGAGAAGGAGTGTGCTATCATGGAAGATGGAGCCCCCTTTCTTAACCCCCCGCACTCCCGGTTCAGTCGGGTACGACCCTCCAGGAGAGGACGCCTATGGGCATAGCCGCTGACATCATCCTTCTCGTGCTCGGGGCCTTCTTCATGGGGCTTCTCTTCCAGAGGTTCGGACAACCGTTGATTCTGGGCTACATCCTGGCGGGCTTCCTCCTCGGCCCTCACACCGGAGGCGTGACCGTTTCCAACGCCCACCAGATAGACCTTTTGGCGGAGATCGGGGTCGCCCTTCTGCTCTTCGCCTTGGGCCTGGAATTCTCTTTCAAGGATCTGAAACCCGTCAAGAAGATCGCCCTCCTGGGAACCCCTCTCCAGATCCTTCTCACGGTTCTCCTGGGCCTTCTCATCGGTCGCTGGACCGGATTGGACCTCCGCTCTTCTCTTTGGCTCGGATCGGCGGTCTCCCTCTCCAGCACCATGGTCACCCTCAAGACCCTGGAAAGCAGGGGATGGATGGGCACTCTTTCGAGCAAGGTGATGCTGGGAATCTTGATCGTCCAGGACCTGGCGGTTGTTCCGATGATGATCCTTCTCCCCAAACTGAGTAACCCTCTGGTCGGGCTCCCGGACATGGGCCTGGCCGCCCTGAAGGCGGCCGCCTTTCTGACGGCCCTCTTCTTCTTGGGAACGAAGGCTCTCCCAAGGCTCATGGGGCACATCGCCCGCCTGGGTTCCCGGGAGCTCTTCCTCTTGGCCATCACGGCGATCGGTTTGGGAATCGGCTACGCCACCTACCTCATCGGACTCTCCTTCGCTTTCGGCGCCTTCGCCGCCGGCATGATCTTGAGCGAATCCGACTACGGCCACAAGGCTTTAAGCGACATCCTCCCCCTCCGAGACCTCTTCGGGCTCCTCTTCTTCTCCTCTGTAGGAATGCTCTTGGATCCCCGCTTTCTCTGGGAGCACCTTGGACAAATCTCCCTCCTCCTTCTCCTGGTCGGTATTGGCAAAGGGTTGATCTTCGCCGGTTTAGCCAAGCTCTTCCACTACCGGAACATCATTCCCCTCGCCCTCGGCCTAGGGCTCTTTCAGGTCGGGGAGTTCTCCTTCGTCCTCGGCAGGGTCGGCCTTACGACGAAGGCCATCGACCTCCGCCTCTACTCTCTCATCCTCTCCACCGCCGTTCTCTCCATGGTGATCACCCCCTCGGTTTCCGGGCTGGCGGGGAGACTCTACTCCCTCAGGAAGAGATGGTTCCACCACGAGCCCCTGGAGGCCTCCCACATCCCCCGTTCGGGGCTCCATGACCATGTCATCATCGCCGGAGGGGGAAGGGTCGGCTTCCAGATCGCCAAGATTTTTCACCGCCTCGGGATTCCCTTCGTCATCATCGAGCTGGACTACCACAGGGTTGAACAGATCAAGAGGGCGGAGATGCCCATCATCTTTGGCGACGCCGCTCAGGAGGTGGTCTTGAGCGTTGCCAAGGTTCATCGGTCCTCGCTCCTGGTCTTAACCGCTCCGGG
>JAMOAD010000169.1 GCA_023621955.1 Acidobacteriota bacterium | reverse complement strand
ATCAGGACCCTGGTGACCTTCTCCCACGTCTTGAGGGTCAACTTCTTCCTGGCGGTCTTCTACTGGGCCCTCTCCCTGATCTACGCCGGAGTGATCCTCTACAACAAGATCACCCACAGGATTGTCACGGGGCTGGCCTCCACGCTTCTCCTCATGCTCCTGAGTTTCGGCCTTCTCTTCTTCATGATCGCCCTCCTTGGGGAGGTCGTGACGATCCTCTTCGAGGAGGTGAAGAACCGTCCCTTGAGCCTGATCGCGGAAAGGGAGAGCCATAAGATGGAAGGGCTTGGATCTTGAAGCTCAAAGACCTTCTTGAGAGAGAGGAGCTCTTTCCCACTGGGGCCCGCCGCTTCTTTGCCGTCTCCCTCCTCTACCTCCTAGGGGCCTGCGGAGCCCTCTACTTTCTCCTTCCCCACTTCTTCTCCTCCATCCCCCTGCCCCAGAATACCGATAACCATCTGGGGTTGACGATTCTCTGGAGCCATTTGGACCATCTCCTGGGGGGGGAGCTCTTCTCTCTCTACAACCTGCCCTTCTACTACCCTTACGGGTGGGTGATGACCGCAGGAACCAACATCATCGCCCAGAGCGTTCTCCTCCTTCCCCTGGCCCTCTTGGGAGTCGAGGCTCCCTACCCCTACTTGAACGCCCTTCTCCTCTTCGCCCTCGTGATGGACGGATGGGGACTCTACACTCTGGCCCGGCGTTTTCTCAGGCGGGAGGCCTTCGCCCTTCTCGCAGGCCTCCTCTTCCTCCTCCACCCCTTTCGGCAGAACAACTACCCCCATGCCGACCTCCTCTACTTCTTTCCCACCCTCTTCATGGCGGCCTCTCTGGTGCGATTCTTTCAGGAGCGGAGGAGACGGGACCTGGCCCTCTTCTTCCTCTTCTACGCGCTTCAGAGCCTCTTCTCCCTCAGCCTTTTCTTCGTGGACAGCCTGGTCCTGCTCCTTCTCTTTCCTCTCCTCCTTCTTCTCATGCCTGGAGAGAAGGTCTCCCCCGTTCTCTTAACCGTTTTGGGGCTGGTCTTCACGGTTTTAGTGGTGGGGGCCGTCTTCTGGCCCTACCTGGGAAACCCCCTGAGACTGGTCGCCGGAGAGGAGAGGCTGGGAGTGGGGGAGCTCATCCCCTCCCACTACCTCTACTCAACCTGGTTCCCCCTCACCTTTCCCTTCACCCGCTTCCCCAACCGTCCCCTCTTCCTCGGCTTCGTGGCTATGGGGGCCTTGGCCCTCTTCTTCTTCAGGAGAATCGGCTCGAGTCCTCTCCGGTTCCTGGCCCTTCCGCTCTTTCTGGCCCTGACCCTTCCGGTCCCCCTGGGCTTTTTGATGCGTTTCATCCCCTTCTCGCTCCTCTGCGACACGGCCTTCACCATCGCCTTCCTCCTCCTGGGAATCTGCACCCTCCTGGCCTGGAAGAGGACGACCCCTCTGGAGAGGGTTCTCCTCCTTTTCCTCCTCCTGGTCTTCCTAATCTTCTTCCGGGGGCTCTACCGGTGGATTCCTCCGGAGGCGAACCCCCTCATCCTGGCCTCCCACTTCTCCCGGTTTCTCATGAGGCTTCGGGGTCACAAGCTGGTCCACCTCTTCGTCGCCTTCTGGCTCATCCTCTCCCTGAAGGGGGCGGAGGAGTGGAGGGGGCGTCTGGGTGGGAGGCTTCTTCTGGTCCTGTTGATGGTGGTGGAGCTCTTCCCCCGTCCCTTGAGGACGGGCCCTCTCTACTATTGGGACAGGGAGGTGATCCACTTCTACCGGTCCTTGCCGCCACCCTCCGGTGACGGACTCCTGGAGACCCCCCTCTTCTCCGGTTTCGGAGAGGAGAACCACTACCTCCCCTTCACCCGGTTTCACCGCCGTCATATCGTGAACGCCCTCTACGGAGTCGGTCTGACGGACTCCTCCTCCCTCCTTGAGGGGTTGGCCCTGGAGAGCCCCGGGGATATGGTACGGGTCGCCGGCGAGGGGAGAGTCTGGGAGAGGCTTCGGGAGAAGGGAATCCAATGGCTCGTCTTTCACAGAAGGATGGTGGAGTTTAAGAGAAAGGGCCCTGTGGCGGACCGGGAGTGGGAAGAGGTCGAGAGGGCCTGCCTCAAGGCACTCAAAGAGGGAAGGGTGGAAGAGGTTCGACGGGTCGGACAAAAGGCTCTCGCCCTCAGAGTCGGCTGGCCGGGCGATCGAACCCGGTGGAGCTTTCCTTTCCCCTGCTACGAGAGGAGAAGGAGGTTGGTTCTGAACTTCCTGAACCCAGGTGGGGAGGGGGAGGTTCGAATCCTCTTCGATCGACTTCCGGCAGAGACCTTCCGGGTCTCTCCGGGGAGCTCCCTTCACACCTTGTCGCTTCCCGGAAAGATCGGCCCCAAGGGCATCAGAATCGAAATCATCTCCAGCACCCCCCTTCACCTTCTCTCCCCCCTCTCCCTCTCGGAGTGACACTCTCCCTGTTTGACAGCTTCCCTCAAAGCATATAAAATTCGAAGGATGATCGAATGGGCCGCCAAGAAACTCTTCGGAACTAACAACGAGAGACAGCTCAAGAAGTACTATCCTTTAGTCGCACGGGTCGCAGAGCTCGAACCCGGCGTCGTCGCCTTGAGTGACGAAGGGCTGAAAAACAGAACCCTCTTCTTCCGTGAGAAGATCAACGAACTGGAGAGGGAGGCGCCATCGCCGGAGGAGGGAGAGGTCCGCGTCAAGGAGTACCTCGAGACGATTCTTCCCGAGGCCTTCGCCTTGGTGAGAGAGGCTTCCCGGAGAACCACGGGGATGCGCCACTTCGATACCCAGATTCTGGGGGGAATCGTCCTCCATAACGGGAACATCGCCGAGATGAAGACAGGGGAGGGAAAGACCCTGGTGGCGACGACGGCGATCTACCTGAACGCCCTGGATTCCGTCGACTCCGAGGGTCTCCCCAGACAGAACCGGGGCGTCCACGTGGTCACGGTGAACGACTACCTGGCGAAGAGAGACCACGATTGGATGGGACCGGTCTTCCGCTTCCTGGGGCTCACCGTCGGCTTCATCCAGCACGACATGGACGAGAGGCTCCGCCAAGAGGCTTACCGGGCGGACATCACCTACGGCACCAACAACGAGTTCGGCTTCGACTACCTCCGGGACAACATGAAGTTTTACATCGAGGATCTAGCCCAGAGGGGCCATAACTTCGCCGTTGTCGACGAGGTGGACAGCATTCTGATCGATGAGGCCCGTACCCCCTTGATCATCTCCGGTCCCACCGAGGAGACCACGGAGATCTACACCAGGGTGGACGGTTTTGTCCGAACCCTCAAGGAGGGTGAAGACTACGAGCTCGACGAGAAGGCGAAGACCGTCGCCCTGAAAGAGGGCGGCATCGCCAGGGCCGAGAAGGGCCTCAACATCGTCAACCTCTTCGACCTGAAGAACATGGACCTTCTCCAGGCCGTCAACCAATCCCTCAAGGCCCACGCCCTTTTCAAGAGAGACGTGGACTACATGGTGAAGGACGGGAAGGTTCTGATCGTCGACGAGTTCACCGGGCGTCTCATGCCGGGACGCCGCTACTCCGAGGGTCTCCACCAGGCTCTGGAGGCCAAGGAGAGGGTCAAGGTCGAACAGGAGTACCAGACCCTTGCGTCGATCACCTTCCAGAACTACTTCCGAATGTACCGCAAACTTTCGGGCATGACCGGAACGGCGGAGACGGAAGCCACCGAGTTCATGACGATCTACAAGCTTCCGGTCGTCACGATCCCGACCAACCGGAAGATGATCCGGGTCGGATACGACGACGAGATCTACCGTACCAACGAAGAGAAATGGGAGGCCGCGGTCAAGCAGATCCGTCTTCTCCACGAGGCCGGGCAGCCTGTCCTGGTGGGGACCATCTCCATCGAGAAGTCCGAAGAGCTCTCCCGAAGGCTCAAGAAGGCCGGAATCCGCCATGTTGTCCTGAACGCGAAGTTCCATGAGATGGAGGCGGAGATCGTCGCCCAGGCCGGTCGCCTCGGCGCCGTCACCATCGCCACCAACATGGCCGGAAGGGGAACGGACATCCTTCTGGGAGGAAACCCCGAGTTTTTAACCCGTGAACAGTTCAAGAAGCGTGGCAAGACCCAGGCTACCGTGGAACCCGAGGAGTGGAACAGGACACTCCAGGAGTTCAAGGTTAAGACAGCCGCCGAGCATGACGAAGTGATCAAGAACGGCGGCCTCTACATCATGGGCACCGAGCGCCATGAGGCCCGACGTATCGACAACCAGCTCAGAGGCCGGGCGGGCCGTCAAGGCGACCCCGGAGCCTCGAAGTTTTACCTCTCCCTGGAAGACGATCTGATGCGCATCTGGGGAGCCGATAGGCTCTCCAACATCATGCGGCTCAGCGGTCTTCAGGAGGGAGAGCCCATACAGCATAAGATGGTGACCACCGCCATCGAGCGTGCCCAGAAGCAGATCGAGGCCCAGAACTTCAACATCCGCAAGCACCTCCTCGAGTACGACGATGTCATGAACAAACAGAGGGAGGTCATCTACTCCATGCGTCGGGAGATCTTGGAGGGGAAGGATCAGAAAGAGTACTTCCTCAACCTCATCGAGGATATCCTCCAGGATTACGGCCAGCAGTGCGGCCTGACCGAGAAGAGCTTCCTCCCCGATTGGGAGTGGGAAAAGTTCAAGGCTCTCGTGAAAAACGAGTTTTTCCTCGACCCGGAGCAGAGTCCCGTCCAGAAAGAGGGCGTCACCGGAGAAGATTACCTCAAGGAGTTTCAGGAGAAGCTCCAGGGCTTCTACGAAGAGAAGGAGAGGCTCGTGGGGCCGGAGAGGATGCGCGAACTGGAACGGGTGATCCTCCTCCAGGTTGTGGACGCCCGGTGGAAAGAGCACCTTCTGGCTATGGACCACCTGCGCGAAGGGATCGGCCTGCGCGGTTACGGCCAGAGGGATCCCTTGATGGAGTACAAGAAGGAGGCCTTCTCCATGTTCGAAGAGATGATGCAGATCATCTCCGACGAATCTCTTCGGATCATCTTCTCCTTCACCCCCGTGAAAGAGGAAGAGGAGATCAGCCGCATGCCCAAGGCGAGGTTCCGCCTCAAGGGGACCCTGCCGACGGGGAAGAAGCACAAAAAATAGAGAGAGAGGGGAGAGAGGACGATGGCGAATCCGGAAATTCGGGAAGGGCTTACCTTCGACGATGTTTTGTTGATTCCTTGTAAGAGCGATGTCTTGCCTTACCAGACAAACCTTTCCACACGCTTTTCCAAGAGGATCGAACTGAGGTCTCCCCTCGCCTCGGCGGCCATGGACACGGTGACGGAAAACCGCATGGCCATCGCTCTCGCCCAACAGGGGGGAATCGGCGTTATCCACAAGAACCTCTCTATCGAAGAGCAGGCGGAAGAGGTGGATCGGGTCAAACGTTCCGAGAGCGGCATGATCGTCGATCCCATCACCATCAGCCCGGATGCCAGGATCTACGAGGCCGTGGAGCTGATGAAGAGCTACCGCATCTCCGGTATCCCCGTCGTGGATTCCTGTGGGAAGCTCGTGGGGATCATCACCAACCGCGACCTCCGTTTCGAGAAGGTTCTGGATACTCCCGTCAAGGAGTTGATGACCAAGGAGAACCTGATCACCGTCGCCGTGGGAACCACCTTGGACGAGGCCGAAAGGATTCTCCACGAGAACAGGATCGAGAAACTTCTGGTGGTCGACGACAACTACATGCTCAAGGGTTTGATCACGGTCAAGGATATCTCCAAGCGCCAACAGTACCCCGATGCGGCCAAGGACAAGATGGGAAGGCTCCTGGTGGCCGCCGCGGTCGGAGTCGCGGACAACACCCTGGAGAGGGCCAAGGAACTCAGGGCCAAGAACGTGGACGTGATCGTCCTGGATACCGCCCACGGCCATTCCGGAAAGGTTCTCAAGACTCTGGAACTGCTCAAGAGCGAGATTTCGGACATCGACATCGTGGCGGGAAACATCGCCACCGCCGAGGCGGCGCGGGAGTTGATAGAGAGGGGCGC
>JAMOAD010000075.1 GCA_023621955.1 Acidobacteriota bacterium | reverse complement strand
GAAACTTGGTGTGGAAGAGGGGGAGCAAGGCGAGCAGAGCGGCTCCCTTCCAGAGGGAGTCTCTCTCCTCCCCTCCCTTGAAGAGGAAGAGGTATCCGTAGAGGGAGAGGAGAAAGCCTGGGGCCTCCGGGTAGAGGTGGAAGGAGAAGAAGAGCAGGGGCGAGAGGAGGAGGGCCAGGGAGAGGGGCCTTCTCAGGGGGAGGTGAGGGCGCTTCAGGAAGAGGGGGAGAAGGGCGAGGAGGAAGAGGAGCAGGAAGGAGAAGCGGAGGGTGAAGACCGACCAGAAGATCCCAGGGGAGAGCCCTTTGATCAGCAGATACCCCGGGATCAGCAGGAGCGCCGCGCCGGGGGAGTGGAAGGGGTACCATCCCCGACCCTTCTCCTGAGTCTGTCCGCGGGAGTTCAACTCGGCCAAGGCGGCGTGGCTGTGAGGCTCCAGACGGGTCGGGTGGAAGGGGGCGTACTTCCCGGGGCTGTAGTTGTTCCTCAGGTCCAGGTCGCCGTCTTCCACGAGGGATTGGGCCATGAGGACGTAGTGGGGCTCGTCCCCTCCGAGAAAGGGGAAGCGGTAGTGGAAGAGGGTGAGCGAGGCTGTGCCGAGGAGAAGGAGGAGGCCCCAGGCGGCGAGAGGGGGAAGGCCGGAGAGGGGGGGAAGGAACCTCTTGCCTAACCGGAAGATTCCGTAGAGGAGGAAGGGCGCCAGAAGGAAGAGAAGCCTGAGCAGAGAGTCGGAGGGGGAGAAGAAGAGGAGGAAGGGAAGCAGCAAGAGGGGAGGGAGAACCTTACTCATGGAGCTCCTCCTGGGGGAGAAAGTCGATCTTCCAGGACTCCTTCAAGGCGAAGCGGAGGTTTTCGAAAAAGAGGGAAGCCGTGAGAGGGGGACGGAGGTGGGCGTCGATCGCCTCGATCCTTGAGGCGTACCTCCCGATCCAGGCCTCCCCTTGAGAGCCCCTTCCTTCACCCAGCTCCGACAGGAGCCTTCTCCCCTCGCCGGGGGCGAAGGGGGCCCAGAAACGGGAGAGGAAGAAGAGAAACTCCCGGTCACTCCTGACGGCCTCGTCGGAAGCGAGCCTTCTGAGGATCTCTCCGTCCAGGTTCTCCTTGAACCGGGGAGGAAGGAGGGGTGAGAGGGAGCGGAGGGTTCGGGGGGAGAGGTCCCAGAGGATTCCCCCCTCCGTGAGGGCCGCCCTGTTCCAGAGGGGAAAGGGGGTCTCCCCGAAGGTGAGGCGCCGGTGGATCAGGTAGGCGAAGGGGGCCGACTTCTCGTGGCCCGGCCTTCCCCTCTGGAGGAGAACCCTCCGGGCTACCACGGGGTCCGTCAGGCCCAGGCGGTCGAAGACCGTCACCCGGGGTCCGGCGTAGTAACCGGTGAAGCCGACGTTCATGTAGGCGATGCGGAGGGGAATCCGGTAACCCTCGGCGATCTTCCCGTAGTTCTGGCCTATGGTTTTCCACATGAACACCAACCGGTCCCGGAGGATATCCCCGAAGGGAGCCTCCTGGTTCTTGTAGTAGAAGGCCCTCTCGTCGCTGATCCCGTAGTGGAAGGTCCTTCCCCTCTGCTGAACCGGGAGGACGACCCTGTGCAGGAGGGGGAGGGAGAGGAGGAGGAAGAGGGCCAGGAGCCGGAAGGGGCGGGTGCTCAGGAAGCGGTAGCGAAAGAGGTCCTGAACCGAGAGGGCCAGGAGGAAGAAGCCCGGCAGAAGGAAGCGGCCGTGCATGAAGTCTCCGCCCCCTCTGAGCACGAAGAGGAGGTGGGTGGAACCGGCCGCCATGAGCAGAAGCCTCCGTCTCCGGAGCCTCCCCCGGGGGGAGAAGAAGACCAGAGCCAGGAGGGGCAGAAGGAGGAGGGCGGGAGATCCCACGCAGAAGTCCTCCAGGTAGTGAAACCCCTGGAGCCAGTGGCTTCCGGAACCGCTCTTGGCGAAGAAGGGGTTGGGAAGGAGAGCGCCGTAGTACCCCATCCGGAAGATCTGGTAGCCGCCCACCAGAAGGGCCGGAGGGGCCAGAAGGGTGAGGAGGGAGCGGAACCGGAAGGGGCGTTCCGCCAGGAAGGGGAGAAGGAGGAAGGGCGTGAACACCAGAAAGTCGGGACGGGTCAGGGGGAGGAGCGCGCAGAGGAGCCCCGCGGTGAGAGGCCTCCTGGTCACCTCCCCCCGGGAGACCAGAAGGGCCGTCCAGGCGAGGAGGAAGAAGGCCAGAGGCGTTTCCAGGCCGCCGGTGGAGAAGTCCAGGAAGGCGACCGTTCCGAGCAGAAGGGCCCCGCCCCAGGAGACTCTTCCCTCCCGGGAGCACCGGGAGAAGGAGAGGCGGAAGAAGAGGATTCCCAAGGCCAGCCCGGAGAAGAGCAGAGAGGGGACGATGAGCGCCCCTCGGGGGGGGAGGAAGAGGCGGAAGGGGACGAGAATCCAGAACCAGAGGACGTGGGAGAATCCCTCAACCCTCTCCACGGGGTTGAAGACCGGTCCGTGCCCTCCCAGGAGGTTGTCCACGTGGCGCAGGGAGATCAGGGAATCCTCCGATATCCAAGCCCTCTGAAGGATGAAGAAGAGGGCGGCCAGGAAGAGAATCAGGTTCAACGGAGAGGTAAAGTCTCCCTCTCCCGTCCAGGCTCTCCAAAGGGCGAGGAGGAGGAGGGAGAGAAGGAGCGTCCCCCCCAAAAGGAGGGGGATGTAGAGAGACCAGGGGACGGTGTCGGCGACCTTGAGAAGGTCCACCGATTCGAGAACCGCTCCGGTCGGTCCCGAGAGGGAGAGGACCCTGGGTTCCACCTCCCGGGAGGAGGAGAGGCGGAAGGTCAGATCCGCGGTAGAGCTTGTGGAGAGGGAGATCCGCTTGGACGCCTCCACTGAGGAGCCCTTGAAGGAGGCGATCTCCAGCAGGAACTCTCCCCCTTTGGCCCTCTCGGGGAGGGTGAAACGGAAGAGGGCCCTGTAGGCTCCCCGGGGAAGGGTGGTGTACTGGCCGAAGGCGACGAAGAGGCTCCGGGAGGAGACGTCGGTGTTCTGGAGGCTCTCCCGATCCCTCTGGGAGTCGAGAAACCCCTGGAGCCTCAGAGGCTGGGGGAGGGGTTGGACGCTCCGCCGGTAGTGGAGGCAGAGCGGGGGCAGGAGAAGGAGAAGGGAGAGGAGGGGAAGGAGGGCCTTGATTCTCTTGTCCCTCCTCAGGGGTTCAGGGGTTCGCGATGAGTTCATCCCTGGGAGGAGCTTCTCAGCCCGCCCAGGGGGAGGGCGGCGAGAACCTTTCGCGTCACTTCGTCTTTCTTCCCTTCCAGGTAGAGGCCGGAGGCGTGTTTGTGGCCTCCTCCGCCGAAAGATTCGGCGATCTTGCTCGAATCCACGGGATCCCTGGAGCGGAGGGAGATTCGGAACCGTTCGGGTTGGTACTCCTTCATGAAGATCACCAGCTTGACGCTCTCGATGGAGCGGACGATGGTCAGGATGTCCTCGGTCTCCACGTCTTGAATGTCCAGGCTCCGCAGGTGCTCCTGCCTGAGGCAGATCATGGCGACCTGGCCGTCCAGCGCCTCTTCCAGCGTGGAGAGCACCAGGGAGGTGAGCCGCACCTTGGTGAAGGTGGAGCACTCGAAGAGCATCCGGTTGGTGGCGATCGGGTCGGCCCCCGCCTCGATGAGCCGCGAGGCCACGGCGAAGGCTTTGGCGTTGATGTTGGTGAACCTGTACCCTCCGGTATCGGAGACCAGGGCGCAGTAGAGGAGAGAGGCCATGGTCTCGTCCACGGCGACGCCCAGATCTTCGGCCAGCTCGTAGACCATGACCGACACCGCCGCCTCGTGGTGGTTGACCCAGTTGAGCTCGACCTTCCCGTCGTTGGAGAGGTGGTGGTCGATGAGGACGCGGAAGTACTTGTCCAGGTTCTTCTGTCCGGAGCGGTCCTCGGTGGAGCACTCGATCAGGATCACCAGATCGAAGAGCTGGGGGTCGATCTCTCCCTCCTCGATGACCGAGAAGAAGGGGAGCTTGCTGAGGGGAAGCCCCGGGAGCTCCCGGTTGATGTAGCGCACCTCTTTGCCCAGGGCCTTGAGCATGAGGTAGAGGGCGATTCCGGAACCGATGGAGTCGCCGTCCGGGCGGAGGTGGGAGGTGATGGCTATGGTGCGAGAACTCTTGATCTTCTCGGCGATCTTTTTACGAATGGCCCTTGTCTCTTCCACTTTTCTTGTCCGTCGTCACCCGCTGGAAAATCTCTTGGAGCTCCTGTTCACGGTCGGGGAGAAAAATTAAGAGGGGAGTATACCGTAAATTCAACTTCTCCGCAAGAATGTGCCTGTAGTAGGGAGACCTCTCCTGGACCGTCTTCATCAGGTCTTCCGCGCCCTCTCCCATGATGCTGAGGAAGATCCGGGCCGTGTCGTCCGGAGTCAAGACAACTCGAACCACGGTGACCAAGACCCCCTTGAAGGGGTTGCTGAGAAACTCTTCGGCCAGGATCTCCCGGATTCTGCTCTCCAGCCTCTCCCTCTTGTGGGAGGGAGTGTTGTTCTTCCTGTTGGGGTTCATGCGACCTCCCTGGGGCGACTTCCGCCCCCCTGGACCATCCGGAAAAACCGATTGTCCCCTATTCTACCATAGAGCGTCAACTTTGACGAAGGAGGGAGGTCGGCTCCGAAGGACGCGTTTTGAACGCCCCTTCCCCCGCCTTTTCCTGTAGAATGGGAGAGGGCCGACTCGGCCCCGAAGGAGGGAGAATGCCCACGGTGACGGTTCACGGAACTTCGCTCTACTACGAGATCCACGGGGAGGGAGAGCCCCTCCTGCTGATCTCCGGCCTGGCTTCGGACTCCCAGAGCTGGCCTCCGGTTCTGGCCCCCCTCTCCCTTCACCACAGGCTGATCGCCCCGGACAACCGGGGGAGCGGTCGCACCCCTCTGGGCACCCCCTCTCTCCGCGTCGAGAGGATGGCGGAAGATTGCCTGGCCCTGCTGGACCACCTCTCCCTGCCCCGAGTGAGCGTCCTGGGCCACTCCCTGGGAGGGTACATCGCCCAGCGCCTGGCGATCCGTTGGCCGGACCGGGTGAACCGTCTCATCCTGGCGGGAACGGCGGCCTCCACCTCGGAGCGGAACGCCGCTCTGCTGAAGGTTTGGCGCGAGACGCTGGGGCTCGTTGACCGGGAGGGGTGGTGGAGAAACCTCTTCGCCTGGATTCTCAGCCGCCGCTTCTTCTCCCGTCCCGACGACGTCGCCGGAGCGGTACGCCTGGCCCTGGACTACCCCTTCGCCACCGGCGACGAGGCCTTCAAGGCCCAGGCGGAAGCCATCGCCGCCTTCGACAACCGGGAGGAGGCGGCCTCCATCGGGGCCAAGACCCTCGTCCTCTGCGGGGGAGAGGACATCTTCATCCCTCCCGACGAATCCGAAGAGCTCCACCGTCTGATCCCCGGCTCCCTCCTCTCGATCCTTCCCGGCGCCGCCCACTCCCTCCATCTGGAGAACCCCGAGGGCTTTTGCTCTCTGGTTCTGGAGTTTCTCAAGAGTTCCTGACCTCTTCCCAGAGGCTCTCTCGCGAGGGTCTTCAACAAAAAGAGCCGTTTCCGGAGATCCTCCCCCCTGGAGAGAGGTTTGTGTGGTAGACTCCCCTGGGGGGAAAGAACTCTCAAGCCCCCCCTAGAAGGAGCCTCTCATGCCGAAACTTCCTGAAAACAAACCCTCCGGGGCGGGACGTCCTTTCCCGATAGGCTTGGTGGTCGGCTTCGGCGTCGGCCTCCTGGTCGGCTTCTTCCTGCATAAACTCGCGCTCTCCATGGTTTTGGGCGCCTTGGCGGGAGTCGCCTATGACGCGCTGAGAGACGCCGGCAAAGACGAAAGAAGAAAGAGCCGTTAAACCGTCCCTCCCTTTTCCACGGTAACCCCCTCCGGGAGAGGTCCGCTCTCCCTTCGGCCGCTCCGCTCCTGAAATGGTCCGCCCCCTTCCGAAAGAGTCCCTCCCTGAGCCCTCTCGCGGGAGAGACGAAAAAAGAAAAGATTTTTAAAAATCTTTTTTCGGATTCTCAT
>JAMOAD010000312.1 GCA_023621955.1 Acidobacteriota bacterium | reverse complement strand
AGCAGAGAGGTCAGCATCTCCTGGGCCATCTCCTGGTGCTTGGCCGCGTTGCTCTCAACCAGGGTGATGGCCCGGGCCAGGAGGGTACGATCACCGGAGCGGACTCCGTTGACGTACTCTTCGACGGTCAGCTCCCTTCTCCGGGGAGGTGCCTTCTGTTCGACAGGCGTGGAGCCCTGGTTCGAGAGTCCGTCATGGGCCGTCTTGACACCGGCCATGATGTTCGTCGTGAAACCTTCGGCCTCTCCGGCGTCTTCAGGGACCCATTCGGGCCTGTGAACCCTCTCACTCATCGATGCCGAGTCTTTGGTTGAGCCTTTCGATCATCTTGCGGGCGGCCAAGGGGATCACCGTGCCGGGTCCGAAGATGAACTCCGCGCCGCTCTTGTAGAGGAAATCGTAGTCTTGGGCCGGGATGACCCCGCCGATGACCACCATGATGTCCTCACGGCCCCTCTTCTTGAGCTCCTCCACGAGGGCGGGAAGGAGGGTGTTGTGGCCGGCGGCCAGAGAACTGAACCCGATGATGTGGACGTCGTTCTCCACGGCCATGTCCGCTGTCTCATCCGGGGATTGGAAGAGAGGTCCTACGTCCACGTCGAAGCCGAGGTCGGAGTAGGCGGTGGCGACAACCTTGGCGCCTCTGTCGTGGCCGTCCTGTCCGATCTTAGCCACCAGAATCCTAGGCCTCCTCCCTTCGTGCTTCTCGAATTCGGCGCACATCTTCTGGACAGCGATCACATCGCTGGAGGCTCCGTACTCGGCACTGTAAACGCCGGAGATCGAACGGATGACGGCCTTATGCCGGGGGTAGACCTTTTCGATGGCGTCGGAGATCTCCCCGAGGCTGGCCCTGGCCTTCGCCGCCTCCACGGAAAGTTCGAGAAGGTTCCCGTTGGTCCGGGATTCGGCGGCCTTGGTGATGGCGTTGAGGATCTGCTGAACCTTCACCTCATCGCGTTCGGCTCTGAGCTTCTTCAGCCTCTCGATCTGAGCCGCTCTGACGGCGGTGTTGTCGATGGCGAGGATATCGATGGGATCCTCGTGGTCGAGCCGGAACTTGTTGACACCGATGATGGGCTCCGTCTTCGAGTCGATACGGGCCTGGCGACGGGCCGCGGCCTCTTCGATTCTCATCTTCGGGAGACCCGTCTCGATAGCCTTGGCCATGCCGCCGAGGGATTCGACCTCGACGATGTGGGACCAGGCCCTCTTACGGAGCTGATCGGTCAGCCACTCGACGTAGTAGGAGCCGCCCCAGGGATCGATGGACTTGCAGATCGAGGTCTCGCTCTGAAGGTAAATCTGTGTGTTTCTGGCGATTCGGGCCGAGAAGTCGGTCGGCAGGGCGATGGCTTCGTCCAAGGCGTTGGTGTGGAGGGATTGGGTGTGGCCCAGGGTCGCCGCCATGGCCTCGATGCAGGTTCTGGCCACGTTGTTGAAGGGATCCTGCTCGGTGAGGCTCCAGCCGGAGGTCTGCGAGTGGGTACGCAGGGCCAGGGATTTGGGGTTCTTGGGGTTGAACATCTTCACGAGTTTTGCCCAGAGGAGACGGCCGGCGCGGAGTTTGGAAACCTCCATGAAGTAGTTCATTCCTTCGGCCCAGAAGAAGGAGAGACGGGGGGCGAACTTGTCGATGTCGATGCCGGCGTTGATCCCTGTCCGGATGTACTCCAGCCCGTCTGCGATGGTATAGGCCAGTTCGATGTCCGCGGTCGCTCCCGCTTCCTGCATGTGGTAGCCGGAGATGCTGATGCTGTTGAACTTCGGCATATACTTGGAGGTGTACTCGAAGATGTCGCCGATGATCCGCATGGAACCTACAGGCTCGTAGATGTAGGTGTTACGGACCATGAACTCCTTCAGAATGTCGTTCTGAATCGTCCCGGAGAGCTGGTCGAGGGTCGCACCCTGCTCGAGGCCGGCGACGATGTAGAAGGAGAGAATGGGCAGAACAGCTCCGTTCATGGTCATGGAAACGGACATCTCTTTCAGGGGGATTCCGGAGAAGAGAATCTCCATGTCCAGAATCGAGTCCACCGCGACACCGGCCTTGCCGACGTCGCCGACGACCCTGGGGTGGTCGGAGTCGTAGCCCGGCCTTGCCGACGTCGCCGACGACCCTGGGGTGGTCGGAGTCGTAGCCTCTGTGGGTCGGCAGGTCGAAGGCGACGGAGAGACCCTTCTGACCCATGGCCAGGTTCCGCCTGTAGAAGGCGTTACTCTCTTCGGCGGTGGAGAACCCGGCGTACTGGCGGATTGTCCAAGGCCTCTGAACGTACATGGTGGGGTAGGGGCCCCTGAGGTTGGGGGCGAGTCCGGCGGTGAAGCCGAGGTGCTCGATCGCGGCGATGTCCTCTTGTGTGTAGAGCGCCTTGACGGGGATCTGCTCGTTGGTCATCCACACCGGCGGTTCACCGGCACTCTTCTGGAAAGCCTCCCGCCAAGTTTCCGGGGAGACCGGAGTATTTTTAGGGTTGTAGTCGATCGTACGAAAATCAGGGAACTTGCTCATGTTACTTTACCCCCATGTATTTTTCTTGAAGTTTTCTGTTCGTCTCATAGCAGTTGGATCGAACGTGTATGAACTCATCCACTCCGGCCTGAAGGAAGGCCTTCTCAACCTCTTCGCTCTGCTTGCCCGCCACGATCACCGTAGTCTCCGGTTTCGCCCTCTTGACGGCCTCTGCCAGCGCGGGGACGTAGTCGGGGTAGGTCGCGTCGGTGGAGCAGACGACAACGATGGGGGCTCCAGAGGCGAGAGCCGCCTCCGCCGCCTCTTCGGATGTGGCAAAGCCTGTGTTGGAGAGGACCTTGAAGCCGGCCACCTCGAAGAAACCCAACGTGAAGTCCGCCCTGGGCTTGTGCTGGGGAATCGGGCCCATGTTGGCCAGGAAGATCTTCAGAGGCTCTCCGTTCTTCTCGGCGTAGGCCTCCGACCTCTTGCGAAGGTTTTCGTAGGCCTCTGCGGCCCGGAAGAGGACCAGGGGTTTGACCTGGGGCCTCTCGCTCTCCCTCTCCGCGATCGCCTTGGCCAGATCGCTCAGTGTCGCGCCGGCCTGGAGGGCCCTCGACGCCTTATCGAGAGAATCCGGGCTTCCCGCTTGAAAGGATTCGGTGAACTCCTTCAGGGCGGGTTCGCCGTGCTTCTCTCTATAGGCCTTGATCGCGGCGGTTCTGGTCTTCTTCAGCTCCTCCCTGTTCACGACGGGGACTTCGATCCGTTTTTCCAGGAGGTTCGCGTACATGTTCGTTCCCAGAAGGATGTCCTTGCGGCTTTCGATGTTCTTGGCCCGCTTGGCCGCGGTCTCGGCGATCAGAGTCTGGGGGAGGCCCGCCTTGAGGGCCGCCGCCATTCCTCCCGCTTCCTCGATCTTCTGGAAGATTCCCCAGGCGGCGCGGGCGAACTGGTCGGTCAGTTTTTCGATGTAGTAGGAGCCGCCGGCCATGTCGATGGGGACCGTGAACCTCGCCTCTTCCTGGAGGATGATCTGGGTGTTCCTGGCGATTCTGCGGGAGAAGCGGTCGGGAGTCTTCAGAGGCTCGTCGAAGGGGGAGAGGTGCATGGAGTCAACGCCTCCGACGGCGGCGGAGAAGCCCTCGCTCGTGATCCTGAGCAGGTTGACGTAGGGGTCGTAAACGGTTTTGTTGAAGGCCGAAGAACGCGCATGGATGCATATCTTCTGCGAATCTTCGTTCCCACCGAAAGCGGCGACGATCTGGCTCCAGAGGATCTTGATCGCCCTCATCTTGGCGATCTCCATGAAGAAGTTTGAGCCGATGGAGAGGCCGAAGCGGAAACGGGGTGTGATCTCGTCGATGTTCATTCCCCGGTTGATCAGCTCACGGATATACTCGGCTCCGGTGGCGAGGACGAAGGCGACCTCTTGGGTCGAACCGGCCCCACCGTTGTGGTAGGGGTGACCGAGGACGAAGACCGTCTGGAGCTTCGGAGCGTTCTTCTTGGCCCACAGGGTGACCTGAGCCATGCTCCCGTAAGCGGCGGAGAGGGATGTGGTCAACGTCCCCTCCAGGGCCAACTCGGCGAGAGGGTCGGATCCGATGCACCCGGACACCTCTCTCAGATCGCCTTGACGCTCCCTGACGATCCCGGTGACCATGGCCAACAGGGGAAGGGAGGAGGCTCCGGCAGAGCAGAGGAGGGAGACCTTGGTCAAGTCGATCCCTTGGAGGGCCTCTTGAAGGTCCGCGAGAGTTTCCAGGGAGAGCCCTCCCCGGCCGACTTCTTCGGCGGCGGCGTCCTTCGGGCCTAAGCCTCTCCGGGTCGGTCGGTCCAGAACCATGGTCAGACCGGTTTGGCCCTTGGAGAGATCGAATTTCGCCTCGTTGTTGAACTCCTCCGGAAGGGGGTTGGTCAGCTCCTGGCAAATCCGCCAGGGTTTCGTGAGAGACCCCTCGGGCCTGGTGCCGCGGACAAAGGGTTGGAAACCGGGTTGGGAGCCCAGGTGGGGCAATCCCTCTATGTCTTCCGCCCAGTAGAGGGGCTCAACCGTCAAATCTTCGTAGGTCTTCGTGAGAAGAACCTTTTCGAAAGGTGCGCCCTTGAGGGCCGCCACGGCTTCCTGCTTCCATTGCTCCTTCGTGGGACGCTCGAATTCGTCGAAGAAACCCTTCTCCGGGTCGATACTCTTTATATCCACTCTGTTGTCCGCTTCCGCCATGCTTCTCCTCCTCGTCGTTTGAGTAAGGCCGAAACCTTCAACTCATCGAATATTTATACATTCAAAGGGCATAAAAGGCAAGAGGGCGCCGGATATCCCCGGAGCCGCCGAAGGGCCTCTTCGCTTATATGGTTCTGGAATCTCCCTTCTCGAAAGGGTGTGGCGGGGTGCTTGGTGGTCGTAATTGTCAAAGAACGGGGAGGGAGGGGAACGGCCAAAAAATTTCGGGAATCTCCGGGGCGAAAGGGCTCAGAAGTGTTGACACGCCCGAGGGGAAGAGGTAGAGTAGAAGAGATTTAGGAGGAGGGAAAGATGATGCACCTTTCCAAAGGCCTTATAGTCGCCCTTTTAATCCTCCTGGTGGCGCTGATCTTCTCCGCCTGACCGAACCTTGGTCCTCTTTAGTCCTGATGATTGTTTGTTAGGGAAAGGACTCTCTTCAAGGTTCCACCCTTAAGACGACGACCCCATGGGAGGGGACCGTCGCGCCGAAGCCTCCCTTGAACTTCCCCAGCTCCTTATGGAGCCAGAGGTCTTTGACCTTGGCGGAGAGCCTGACCGGGTAGCCGATCTCGGTCCAGGAGAAGGCGATTCGGGCCTCACTGGGGCCTCTGTTGAAGAGAACGACCCCACGGCTCCCGTCGGCCAAAACCTTTGACCAGACTTCGAACTCTCCGTCGTCCCTCACCTTAGTCCCCTGCTTTCCTAAGGGGTCCTGGTCCAGGGCGATGATCTCGGGGTTGGTCAGGATCGCCTTGGTCTCCGGAGCCATGCTCCTCAGGTCGTTGCCGGCCATGAGGGGGGCGGAGAGGAGACACCAGAGGGAGAAGTGGGCCTTGGACTCTTCCATGGTCAGGCTCTTGTTCCCCACCTCCAGCATGTCGGGGTCGTTCCAGTGGCCGGGGCCGGAGTAGGCTTCCAGTCCGACCTGCTTGTCGAGGATGAGGGGCCATCCCATTCCGCCCCAATCGGTGGTGCAGTCCCAACAGTCCAGGATGTCTTCGGTCGTCCTCCAGAGGTGGCCGACATCGGCCCCCCATGTCCAGGGTTGGTTGGTTCCCCATTCGCAGATGCTGAAGACCATGGGACGTTGCGCGGCCTTCAGGGCGTCCCTCATGAGGGAGTAGGAGGCTTTGGCGTTCTGCTCGCCGTGGGAGCACCAGTCGTACTTGAGGTAGTCCACTCCCCAGGCGGCGTACTGCCGCGCGTCCTGAAACTCGTAGCCCCGGCTCCCGGGTCTCTTCTGGCAGGTCTTGGTCCCCGCGTCGGAGTAGATGCCGAAGAGAAGCCCCTTGGAGTGGATATAGTCCCCCAAGGCCTTCATCCCCGAGGGAAAGCGTTCGGGGTCGGCGATGATGTTCCCCTCCTTGTCCCTTCCGACCTGCCAGCAGTCGTCGATGACGATGTACCTGTACCCGGCCTCCATCATTCCGCTGGCAACCATGGCGTCGGCCATCTCCCTGATCATCTTCTCGTTGACATCACAGCCGAACTTGTTCCAACTGTTCCATCCCATGGGAGGGGTCTTGGCCAGACCGTCGTCCAAGGCCGTCAGGGAGAGCGTGAGAAAACAGAAGAGAAAGGTGAGAAGGGAAAGCTTCTTCATTTGTCACCTCCGGCAAGATCTTTTTCTCTACACCCGGGGGGTATGGGTGTCAAGAAGAGTGTCTTTTCTGAGATCTTGGGCCTTAAGAGAGAGATTCGGTCGTTGCGGCGAGCTTAGTCGATAATGTCGAGGATGAGTCCCCTTAAAGCCCTTCTTAAACTGTGAAAAATGGATTAAACTTGTTGATCCGAAAGGAAAAATTGGAAGGTGATGATGAAGAAATGGTATGACGAGGAGTACCAGTGGGAGATCGAAGTCACAGGGTTTCTGCGGAGCGACCACACCGAGAGGTATTGCCGAAACGGTGAGGAAGTCGGAGACAAGTACACCTGCACTTACGGTTGCCCTGTTAACAAGGATGGGCAGGGGATTTGTTCCAAGGTCATGGTGGTGATGTTCCCGATCATGGAGGCGGTCAGAAGCGGCGGAGACTTGGAGAATCTCGGTGGTGAGAGCAAGTATAGCAAGGAGATCGTCTGCCCGGACGGCTGCGTCGCCTTCAGGATGACCGCGAAGAGACTCGGGAACGAGAACTTCTTTAAGGGGAAGTTCTTTGATTAGAGGAGGCTCTTCTGGCGCTCAAATCTCCCGCCCTCTCGGATCGGGAGAGAACAAGAGCCACCGGTAAACTTCAACGGGAACCTTTCAAACCGTTCCATGGCTGAAACCTACGGATCACGAAGGATGAGGACCCTTTTGAAAAGAGATGCCTGACCATACCTGCTCCAACCAGACTCGGCTCTTAACACAAGACTCGGGTGTCTCGGCCCTCTGTAAGCTTTCCGGGGCAACGCTGCATAAAATGGGGAGTGTGGCGTGGAAGACGATATCCCCACGGCACCTCTTGATGACCCTGGCACCCTCCCTGTCGGTTCTCGTGGTTGTCGTGGCGGCAAGCCTCTTCTTGCAGGTAAGTATGCCGAACATGACCCGCGACGTTACGGCCATCGCCAACATCCATCCCCTTTCCGGTGTGCTTTCCAACCTTGGGGTTCTCCTCTGGTGCACTGCCGCGGCGGTATGTGGTTTTGCGTCGTTCTTCCTTCGCCATGCCCAGCCCAGGAGCCCTTCCCGTTTTCTGCTCTCCTCCTCCCTCTTGTCGGTCTACCTCATGTTGGATGACCTCTTCCAGCTCCATGAAAACCTCTTGCCTCGGTACTTAGGCCTGAGCGAAAAATCGTGATCTCCGCGTTAGCAGTGGCCCTGTTCGCCTACCTCATCGTGTTTAGACGGATCCTCTGGCGAACGAATTTCGGCGCCTTGGTGGTGGCGCTCGGCTTCCTTGGCGCTTCCGCCGGTGAGGACCTGATCCTTGAGACCTGGTTGTGGCGGCTAGGCCAGTGGGCCTTCCTCCTTGAAGACGGGGCGAAGTGGCTGGGTATCGTCTTCTGGTGCAGCTATTGCGTTCACGCCTCCTACCGGCTTCTGGACGGCGCCTTGGGTCAGCCGAACAACCCCCTTCGGCCGGACCCTCCCGCCTCGGGCCTTTGACGGCAAACATGACGGCTATCCCCGAAAAGAGAGGGGAGGGCCCTCTTAAGATCGGAGTGTCCAGGGGAGAAGTCGGAAGAGTCCCTCCCATAATAGAGAGACTCCTCTTCTTCCGTTGGGTTTCGTCACTGAAACCGGCCAGATTCTTGATGCGTCAAAGCCAAGAGGAATCCACTGCTTGGAGATAGGCCAATCTTCCAGTTTTAAAGAAAGACGGAACGCCGGCTTCTGAGTTCTTGAGGCTGAGAAACTGTTAAAAGAAGGTTTCCTTGTAAAACTATCGCCAAGGGGGTAAATTTAACCAATAGAAGCGTTAAATCGCTTCTTGGATCTCCAACGGGGAGTCTACAGAGATTCGTGACTTTCCTTGCCAACTCAACAGATAACGGCTTCCTGGAAGAGGCAACGAACCTTTTGCCTCTCTTGTTTCGTAAACCGGTGGGTTGGTACCGACCGCTCAAAGGGTAGGACTTTTTGTTTGGACAGACTTGCCTATTCGCAATTGTCAGACTACAGAAAAGGAGGTATTTCAGTCCATGCCAGAAAAAGATATCTTTTCTCCAGAAGATAACACAATGTTAGAAGAAGAAATTGATCTCTTTTGTCCAGAATGCAACACAAGGATTACCCCAGAGGTTGTGGCCAAAGGAATGCCTAAAGCCTTCGATTGTGTTGCCACCCCCCCAGAGGGTGTTTATGCTGATTTTTTTATTTATGAGTATTTTGTTTGTGCATGTAAACATTGTGGGCAACCATTCTTTGTTCGAAGAGCCAATTTTGAAGTTCCCGGTGGATATATGGATCTGACCGAAGATGAAGTTCTTTACCCGCCGGAGAGAAGTACGCAGTTGGATGGTGTCCCTCCCAGCTTAAAGA
>JAMOAD010000327.1 GCA_023621955.1 Acidobacteriota bacterium | reverse complement strand
TGGGGTGGATTCTCAGGGCCAAGAAGAAGGAAACCAGAGAGAAACGGGTAGAGACAATGCTCAGGGAGCTCGCAACGGGAGACCTTTACATGGGAATGAGCTGCCACCGGAAGGGTTCACGGAAGAACGAGGAAGGCAAAAGCTCTCTGAATGGCCTCAAGGACCTGCCCGAGGAAGAGAGCGAAGGAAAGGAGAAAAGGGAATGTCCATCTTCATAACCCCTTTGATCTCCCTCGAGGAGAGGGAGGTTGAGATGGAGTTTGTCCGGGCCTCGGGACCGGGGGGACAGAACGTCAACAAGGTCTCGACGGCGGTCAAGCTGACCTTTTCCATTCCCGCCTCCTCCCTTCCTGAAGCGGTGAAGGTAAGGCTGATACGCATCGCCGGAAAACGTGTCAACCCCGAGGGAACCCTAGCCATAGACGCCCGCCGTTTCCGCACTCAGGACGCCAACAGGAAAGACGCCCTGGAACGGTTGGTCGAGCTGATCCGCCGCGCCCTCTACGTTCCCCCCAAGAGGGTTCCCACCCACCCGGGCGCCGGGGCCTTGGCCAGACGTCGAGCCGAGAAGGAGCACCTCTCGACGAGAAAGAGCAGCCGAAAGAGGCCGGACGAAGAGGATTGACCCTCTCCCGCTTCCTGGCACCGGTGGCTTTTCTCAACCGCTCCTCTTCACCTTTCTTCGCGGGAGCGTCTCCCCTCTACCAACCTGGAAACGCCCCCCTCCGAGTTGACCTTTCCGGGGAAAAGGGGTAGTTTTACCCATACCCTTTGAGAGGCTTTCATGAGAGTAGCCATCTTCGATTCCGGCGTCGGTGGGCTCACCGTCCTGGAGGATGCGATTCGGAGAGTTCCGGGCGCGGACTTCCTCTACTTCGCCGACACAGACAATGTCCCCTACGGGACCAAGAGCAAGGAGGAGGTTCGTAGGCTGACCGTGGAGGCCGCGAAGTTCATCGCCGACCTGGGAACCGATGTTCTCGTCATCGCCTGCAACACCGCTACCAGCGCGGCCGCGACGGAACTTCGCCATCGTTTTTCCTTCCCCGTCGTCGCCATGGAGCCTGCGATCAAACCTGCGGTAACCCGCAGGATCAGCGCCGAAGGAAGGCTCTCCCTCAACGCGGACAAGCGCGTCTTAGTGGCCGCTACCCCCCTCACCCTGAGAGAGGAGAAGTTCCAACGCCTCGTCGCCTCCCTGGACACCGAGGGAATCGTGGACCCCCTCCCCCTCCCGGAACTCGTGGACTTCGCCGAGAGGCTTGAGTTTTCGGATTCGCCTGTCCTCTCCTATCTGAGAAAGGTCACGGCCGGTCAAGACCTGGGGCTCTACTCCACCGTCGTTCTCGGTTGCACCCACTTCCTCTTCTTCAGGCCCCAGTTCCGGAGCCTCTTTCCCCCAGACACGGAGATCATCGATGGAAACGAGGGAACCGTGAACCAACTGGTCAGGACCATGGATGGGTTGAAAGGGGTCAACCGTGAGCGTGACCTCTCTCCCTTTCCGGGCCGGGTTCTCTACTTCGAATCCATGCGTCCAGTCACGGATCCACCGGCTCTGGAACGCTTTCGAAGGCTCAGGGAACGCTACGCTCTGGTCAGGGAAGGTTCCTCTCTCTCCTGAGAGGGCTTTATCACAAGTTCTTTCCCAAAGCCGCCCCGAGGAAGAGGGCAAGGAAACCGAACCCGTTCTGGAGGATCACGTTGACACAAGCGTGAAGCCAAAGAGAAGAGCGGAAGAGTTGCCCGGTCTCAAGGATGAAGGCGGAGAAAGTTGTAAAGGCCCCCATGAAACCCACCAGGACGATGGTTCTGCTCTCTGGGGAGAGAGGGCGCCTGTTCTCGAAGAGAGCCCAGAGAATCCCTACCAGGAAGCATCCGGTCATGTTGACGGCGAAAGTCCCCCAGGGGAAGGGGGTCGTGTTGTAACGCCGGACGATCCCGGAGAGGCCGAAGCGGGTAAGCGTACCGACCGCACCGGCCAAGGCGAGTAGCAAAACCTTTTGAACCACTCTTCTCTCCTCTGGAAGGACTTTTTTCCGCCTTTCGGGCAAGAGATACCTCTTCCTTCAAGGCTTCGGGAGCCAGGCTTCAGCTCTTGTTAGAGCGCTTCCTGATCAGGTGGTCGAGGATCTTCTTCCTCATCCGCAGGGTCTTGGGGGTGACCTCCAAGAGTTCATCGTCCTCGATGTACTCCAGGGCCAGCTCCAGCGTGAAACGTCTGGGAGGGATGAGCCGGATCGCCTCGTCCGCGCTGACGGAGCGCATGTTCGTCAGCTTCTTGAGCTTGCAGACGTTGACCACCAGGTCGCCCTCCTTAGAGTTTTCGCCGATGATCATGCCCGCGTAGACGTTCGTTCCCGGGTCGATGAAGATCGGCCCTCTCTCCTGGAGACAGTAGAGGGCGTAGGCGGCCGCCTCTCCCGATTCGAGGGCGATCAACGTCCCTGCGGTCTTCCTCTTCCTCTCACCCTTCATAGGCTCATACCCTGAGAAGCCGTGGTTGAGGATGCCCGTTCCGTGGGTCGCGGTCAAGAACTCGTTGTGGACTCCGATCAGCCCTCTGGCGGGAATCCGAAACTCCAGACGGGTATACCCGCCGTTTCCGGAGACCATGGAGGTCATCTCCCCACCTCTCTGCCCAAGCATCTCGATGACCACACCACAATACTCTTCGGCCAGATCGATGACCGCCTGTTCCATGGGCTCGCATTGAACGCCGTCGATAGTCTTGAGAATCACCTCAGGCTTGGAGACCTGGAACTCGTAGCCCTCCCGACGCATGTTTTCAATAAGGACAGCCAGTTGCAGCGCCCCCCTTCCTTTCACCAGGAAGGCCTTCGGCGAGGCGGTCTTTTCAACTTGGAGGTTGACGTTGGAGAGAAGCTCTCTCTTTAACCTGTCCCAGATCTGTTGCGAAGATACGTATTTCCCCTCGTTCCCGGCGAAGGGAGAGTCGTTGACGTGAAAAGTCACCGCCAGTGTCGGCTCGTCGATCGCGATCGTGGCCAGAGGTTTCGGGTTGCTCTTGTCCGTCACAGTCTCACCGACGTTGATCTCGTCGCATCCTGTCACGGAGACGATCTCCCCCGCCGCGGCCTCCGGTACCTCGCTCTTCTTAAGCCCTTCGTAAACGTAGACTTTGGTCACCTGAAAGGGGATTCTCTCGTCGTTCCGTTTTACCAGGAGGACGTTGTCCCCGGGGTGGATGATCCCGTTCTGAATCCGTCCTGTTCCCCATTTTCCCAGGAAGTTGTCGAAGCCGATGGCGCTCACCAGAAGCTGAAGAGGGGCGTCGGGGTCGCCTTCAGGCTCTTTGACATGCTTGATGATGGTTTCGAAGAGGGGGGTAAGGTCGTGATTCTCCTCCTCAAGCTCATACTTGGCGAACCCCTCCTTGGCGGAGGCGTAGACGACGGGAAAATCGAGTTGCCGATCGTTGGCGTCCAATTCGACGAAGAGATCGAAGATCTCGTTGAGAACCTCCGCTGGGCGCGCGCTGGGCCTGTCGACCTTGTTGATGACGACGATGGGGTTAAGACCCAGCTCCAGGGACTTCTTCAGAACGTACTTCGTCTGGGGCATGGGCCCCTCGAAGGCATCCACGAGGAGGAGAACCGAATCAACCATCTTGAGAATCCGCTGAACCTCGCCGCCGAAATCTGCGTGGCCGGGGGTATCGACAACGTTGATCTTGTAGTCCTTGTATGTGAAGGCCGCATTCTTGGAGAAGATGGTGATCCCCTTCTCCCTCTCCAGGTCGTTGGAGTCCATGACCCGTTCGGCGACCTTTTGGTTGTCCCTGAAGACACCGGACTGTCTCAGTATTGCGTCGATAAGCGTTGTCTTGCCGTGGTCAACATGGGCGATAATGGCGATATTCTTGATCATCTTCATGCGCGTCTCTCCCTTACTCACCTTTTGTTTCTAGGCTTGCCGCTCCACTTCCCCTCACGGGAAGGGGAGTTCTCTCTTCTCGTTCCTTTGTCGGAGCCTCTCTTCTCAGAGCGCTCCCTCTCTTTATACCCTTTGTGAGAGGGCTTTCCGCAAGAGCCTCCCCTCTCCTCTCCGACTCGAAGGCCTTTGCGGAAGGGTCTCTCGGAAGAGGAATCCTGCTCTCCCCCTCTCCGGTCCCGATCGTAGGGTCTTTTCTGAAAGCCTTCCGACCCTTCGTCTCTCTTCCCCCTCTTAACGGCGGCATAGGGTTTCTCGTAGGAGGGCCTCCCTTCTCGACCCTCTTCCCGTCTCTCCTTGCCGTAACCCCGGGAATCGCCATGGGAGTGACCGCTGTAAGGTTTCACGGGCTCCCTGGTCCCCTCGGGTTGGGAACCGGAACCCGCCCAGGAGGGAAAACGTCCTTGAGAGGGGTCGGGGACAACAACCACCGGCCGCTTGTTGATCCGAAAGTTCTTAAACCCCTCGATGATCAGCTCCGCCCAACGGCGGTCCACCTCAAACACCGTCAAGGAATCTTGAATCGTGATGGCCCCAACGGCGATATCCCTCCTCCCGGAGGCGTCGTTGACCATTCCGATAAGATCCGTAGGGGTCATCTTCTGCTTGCGCCCCCTGTAGATGATGAGGCGGAAAAACTCTTCCCTTCCCTTCCGGGGAAAGGTCTTCCCCCCTTCCTCCCGCGGGAGGACTCCCCTCTTGGGGGTTTCCAGGTCCGGAACATCTTTGTAGGAGGTGAAGAAGCGGTTGCAGGTAAGGGCGGCGTAGCGGCGGAGGACCTCCTCCTTGCTCAGGTCGGCGAACTCCTTCATAAGGGCATCCATCGAAGACCCAGCGGGAAGGTTCCCCGTGTCGACGTTCAGGAGACGTTGCCCTTGGAACCGGATCTGGGCGTCCACAATCTCCTTCCCTTTGGGGAAGGCCATGGGGAAGAAAGGGCGCCCGACGATCTCCTCGATATACCGAAGCTTTCTCCTCTCCCTGACGTTGATCAGCGAGATCGAAACCCCTTGTTTGCCAGCCCTCCCGGTCCGACCGCTCCTATGAACGTAACCCTCCGGCTCGTCGGGAAGACGGTAGTGGATGATGTGGGTCAGATCGTCGATATCAAGCCCCCGGGCCGCCACATCGGTAGCGGTCAGGATTCTGACGATTCGGGAGCGGAAGGAGGCCATGACCTCGTCCCGGCGGTCCTGGGAAAGGTCTCCATGGAGGGCGTCCACGTTGTAGCCGTCCTCGGCGAGACGAAGGGAAAGCTCCTGTGTCTCCAGCCTGGTTCGGCAAAAAATAATGGCGTACATCTCCGGCTGAAGGTCAAGAATCCTCCGTAGGCCCTCATAACGGTTCTTCTCCTCCAGGACGCAGAAGTGGTGTTCCACGGTCTCGACACCGGCGTTACGACGCCCCAGGGTGATCACTTCGGGATTCTTAAGGTATTGCCCGGAGAGAACCTCGACCTCCTTCGGGAGAGTCGCGGAGAAGAGGAGGGTTTGCCGCCCCTCCGGAGTAAAGGCGGCGATGGCGGCCAGGTCTTCGGCAAAGCCCATCTTCAACATCTCATCGGCTTCGTCGAGAACAAGGGTTCCAATCTTCGAAAGGTCGATCTTCTTGCGGCGCAGAAGGTCCAACAGGCGTCCAGGAGTGGCCACAGCCACCTGGGGATGTTTCTCCAGCTTGCCGATCTGCCCTCCGATTCCCGCCCCTCCGTAGAGGGGGACAACCCGTAAGAAGGGGAGTTGGCTCCCAAGATCCTGTAGGTCTTTCCCGATCTGAACACAGAGCTCTCGAGTAGGGCTCAGAACCAGGGCTTGAACATGCCGAAGCTCCGGGTCGAGACGCTGGAGGATGGGGAGGCCGAAAGCGGCCGTTTTCCCCGTTCCCGTCGGAGCTAAAGCGATGATGTCCCTCGGGGAGTGGAGAAGTTTGGGTATGACCTGAAGTTGAATGGGAGTCGGATCCGTAAAGCCTAACTCCCGAACACCCTGAACCAGACTATCCTTCAGGCCCAAGGTTTGAAAAGCATTTTCCATCGATCACCTCGATTCAAAGAAATCTTCGCCGCGGGTTCGTTCCGGGGGATTTCGAGAACCGAGGGGTAGGCAATGCGTCAGCAGGGTATCGCGTGTCCTGCAACTG
>JAMOAD010000191.1 GCA_023621955.1 Acidobacteriota bacterium | reverse complement strand
CCTCCAGCCGACACCCTGGGCCGGCAATCCGGACAACCTGATCGATCCCTTCAACAACGGCCGTTACGAGGTGAGGCTCCTCTGCCCCGCCAGCGGAAAGCTCCTCTTCTCTCAGGGGTACGACACCTACTTCGGTGAGTATAAGACCACGACTCCCGCCATCAACGGAGTCAAGAAGAGCTACTCGGAATCGATCATCGTCCCTCTGCCGAAGAATCCTGTGAAGATGGTCATCTCCCTCTACGACCGTGAGAACAAAGTCAAGGAGATCTTCTCGACCACCCTTGACCCCAAGGATTACACCATCATCAAGGAGAAGGTACCGGAAGGGGTGAAACTCTTTCCCCTCCTGCCCCAAGGGGATGTCCACAAGAAGGTGGATATTGTCGTCGTCGGCGAAGGTTACACCGCCGCGGAAGAGGAGAAGTTTCAGAAAGACATCGCCCGGTTCCTGAAGGTTCTTCTCTCCCAGGAGCCTTTCAAAAGCAACCAGGAGAAGCTTCACTTCACAGGGGTCTTCAAGGCCTCCGAGGAGAGCGGCACCGACGAACCGGAGAAGGGGCTCTTCAAGAGAACCCTCCTCTCGACCACCTTCTCTTCCCTGGGGCTGGAGAGGTACAACCTCACCGAGGCCAACGAGGCCCTCAGAGAGGTGACCTCGGGAGTCCCCTACGATGCCCTCTACATCATGATCAACACCTCCAGGTACGGCGGAGGGGGAATCTACAACCTCTACAGCGTCTTTACCTCCGACACTCCGGCCTGTGACTACGTCTTCCTCCACGAGTTCGGTCACTCCTTTGGAGGCCTCGGCGATGAGTACTACACCTCCTCGGTGGCTTACAACGACTTCTACCCCCAGGGTGTCGAGCCAAGAGAGCCCAACCTGACGGCCCTTCTGGACCCGTCGAACCTCAAGTGGAAAGAACTCGCAACTCCCGGCACTCCCCTTCCGACCCTCTGGGAGAAGGAGCGCTTCGAAAGCCTCGGCCCCCTGGCCATGAGACACAGGGAGATGGCTGTCGCCGAGCTGGAGAAGGCCAAGAAGAGCGGCGCCTCCCCCAAGAAGATCGCCTCTTTGGAGGCAAAGCTCAAGGCCCTCATCGCCAAAGACCGACAGAAGAATATCGACTTCCTGGAGAAACACCCCATGAGAGGGAAGGTGGGAGCCTACGAAGGGGCCGGATACGCCTCCAAGGGCATCTACCGGCCCATGGTGGACTGCATCATGTTCAGCGGCGGTTCTCCCAAACCCTACTGCAAAGTCTGCGAAAAGAGGGTCTCCGAGAGAATCCGCTTCTTCTCGGAGTAATCACCTCCAACCGGAGGCATTCAGCTTGGCTTCGGGGAGGACCCTTCTGAAGGGTCCTCCCCTTCCCCGTTTCCTCAGCGAATCTCCAAGAACAGACTCTTGAGATACTCCCCTTCGGGGTGGTAGAGGCTGACAGTATGGTCGAAGGCCATCCTGTGTCTCTGGAGAATCCGCACGTCCCTTCCCGCTTCGGCGGCGGCCTCGAAGACCACCTGCCCGAAGAGCTTCTCGTCCACGAAGTGGGAGCAGGAAGAGGTCAGCAAGAGGGATCCCGAAGGAAGGCCCCCGATGGTCAGGCGGTTGATGTCTTTATAACCCCGGCAGGCCTTGATGAGATCCCGTTTGCTTTTACAGAAAGCCGGCGGGTCGAGGACCACCAGGCCGTAATCCTTCAGCTTCTCCTCCCTCAGGAAGGTGAAGACATCCGCAGGGATGAACCCGTTTTTCGAGGGGTCGAATCCGTTGAGAGCGAGATTCTCCCGAGCGTTCTCCAGAGCCGGAAGAGAGATCTCCACGGTGTCCGCTTGAAGGGCACCTCCCATCAAGGCGGCCACGGAAAAAGCCCCGGTATAGCCGAAGAGGTTCAGCACCCGACGCCCCCGAGAGAACTCCTTCACCAGGGAGCGCATCTCCCGCTGGTCCAGGAAGAGTCCTGTCTTCTGGCCCTCCTTGGGTTTCACCTTCAAGAGCATCCCCCGCTCCTGGACGATCACCTCCTCCAGGGGTTCCCCCCTGAGCACACCCTCCCTCTCCTCCAGGCCTTCCACACGTCGGGAGGGAGAGAAAGACTTCTCGTAGATGCTCTTGGGGGAAAGCTTCTCCTGAAGGATATCCACAATCCAGCCCTTCAGTTTCTCCATTCCCCAAGTTGTGATCTGAACAACCAGAAGATCGGCGTAACGGTCCACCACAAGGCCGGGAAGGTTGTCGCCCTCTCCGTTGACGAGGCGGTAGGCATCGGTCTTCTCTTGAGAGAAGAGGAGAGACCTCAGCTCCAGAGCCTTGAGGATGTTCTCTTCCACGGCCCCTCTCCAGGGACGGTCGCCGAAGGAGACCATCCTGCCGACGATGGAAGTACGTCGGTTGATCATAGCGTTCCCGATGAGGTTCCCCTCCCCATCGAAGACGGGGAGAACCTCTCCCTCTTCTCCCGGCGAGAGGCTCTCGACGGCGCCGGAAAAGATCCAGGGATGGCGTTGTTTCAATGACCGCTCCCTCCCGGCCTTCAACTTCAAACAGCGGGGCAGTTCCGTTCGCCCGGTCTGCAAACTCTCTCTCTTCGTGGTCGTCTTCATGGTCGCCTCCTACGCCACCCCATTCTACAGGAAAGAGGGTCCCAGGGAAACCCTGAGGCTTGCTTTTTCTCCGAGGACGGGTAAAATCATCCAAGAGGTGACCCATGCTTCCCAAAACCCATCTTCGTTGCGACCCATCCCTGGTGGGAGAGGTCGTGGATCTCTGTGAAAATCGAGCCCTGATCCGCCTCAAAACAAGCGTCAAGATGATCGCCGACGACCTCGGCCTCATCCACGGGGGATTCCTCTTCGGTCTCGCCGATTTTGCAGCTATGACGGCGGTCAATCAACCCACCGTTGTTTTGGCGGCTTCATCCGTCAAGTTTCTCCACCCTGTAAAAATGGGACAGACCCTTATGGCCGCCGCTCGGGTCAGGAGCGTCGATGGCCGTCGCTATACGGTGGATGTCACCGTCCATGTAGAAGGCGTGGAAACACCCTGCATGACCGGAGAGTTCAGCTGTTTTGTCCCTGAAAAACACGTCCTGGAACGCTGACCCCCTCTCCCTTGCGAAGATGAAACCTCGAGTTATCGTCATCGTCCTGGACAGCGTCGGCATCGGAGCCCTTCCCGACGCGGCTCTCTACAACGATACCGGTGCCGATACCCTCGGCCATATCGACCTTCACTGCTCTCCCAAGCTCCCCTCTCTCACATCCCTCGGTCTGGGAAGAATCCGGCCCCTCCCCAACATCCCCCCCTCTCCTAGCCCCAAGGCTCTCTACGGGAAGATGGCCGAAGCCTCCGCCGGAAAAGACACCGTCACAGGGCACTGGGAACTGATGGGCATCGTCATGGAGAAGCCTCTCACCCTCTTTCCCGACGGGTTCCCCCAGGAGATCCTCACTCCCTTCCTCAAGCTGAACGGCCTCGAAGGTTACCTCTGCAACCAGGCCGCCTCGGGGACAGAGGTTATCGCCAGACTCGGCGATGAACACCTTAGGACAGGGTTCCCCATCGTTTACACCTCCGCCGACAGCGTCTTCCAGATCGCCGCCCACGAGAGGCTCTACCCCCCGGAACGGCTTTACAAGATCTGCAGGATCACGAGAGAGCTCCTCGACCCTTGGCGGGTCGGTCGGGTGATCGCCCGTCCCTTCATCGGAGAGAGGGGATCCTACACCAGAACGACAAACCGGAAAGACTTCCCTCTAGAGCCTATAGGAGAGAGTGTTCTCGACCGCGTCTCCTCCTCGGGACTTCCGGTGAGAGGAATCGGCAAGATCGGAGACATCTTCGCGGGCCGAGGACTCACCCACTCCCTCCACATCGACAACAACCGTCAAGGGATGGAGGCTCTGGTACAGGAGATGGAGACCCTTCGAGAGGGTTTCATCTTCGTGAACCTTGTCGACTTCGACATGCTTTACGGCCACAGGAACGACGGCGTCGGCTACGCCAGGGCGTTGGAAGAGTTCGACTCCCTCCTGGGAGAGTGGATTCTCCCCCGGATGGGCCTGCGGGATCTCCTGATCATCACCGCCGATCACGGTTGCGACCCCTACCACCCGGGAACCGACCACACCAGAGAGTACGTCCCCCTCCTCGCCTTCAGCCCCTCCCTCTCCCCCCGGCCCCTGGGAACCCGCGAGAGCTTCGCCGATCTTGGAGCCACTGTTCTCAGCCTCTTCTCCCTCCCCCCCCTCGGTAACGGAGAGGGATTCCTCACGATCCCGGAGCTCATCCCCTTTCAAAAGGAGTGACCATGACCCTCTACGATCAGATTCAGGAAGTTCTTCCCAGATTGGGTGACTTTCCGAGACCGGAAGTTGCCGTCGTCCTCGGCTCCGGCCTCGGGGAGTGGGCGGATTCCCTTGAGGAGATCCAGGCTTTCCCCTACTCCGACCTCCCCCACTTCCATGTTCCCTCGGTGGCAGGCCACGCGGGAAGGCTTCTCTTCGGCAAGGTCCGAGGACGTCGAGTCGTCGTTCTCCAAGGGCGCTTCCACTTCTACGAAGGTTACCCTATCGAGGAGGTGGTCTTCCCGGTTCAACTTCTCTGCTCCTTGGGAATCACCACCCTTCTCTTGACCAACGCCGCAGGAGGGATCAACCAGAGCTTTCACGCAGGCGACCTCATGGTGATCACCGACCACATCAACTTCATGGGCGTCAACCCCCTGCGAGGTCCCAACGATCAGAGGCTCGGACCCCGTTTCCCCGACATGAGCCGGATCTACGACCCCGAAGCCTCAGAGACCCTCAAGAGGGTCGGTCGAAATCTGGGAATCCCTGTTCAGGAAGGTGTATACGCCGCCATGAGCGGCCCCTCTTACGAAACCCCCGCGGAGATTCGTATGCTCTCCCGGTGGGGTGCCGATGCGGTGGGGATGTCAACGGTCCCGGAGGCGATTGTCGCCCGGCAGAGGGGCGTCAAGGTGGCGGGGATCTCCTGCATTACCAACCTGGCCGCGGGAATCTCCCCGGAACCCCTCTCCCACAAAGAGGTTGTCGAGACCGCCGAGAGGGTGAAGAGAAGCTTCATGGCCCTTCTTAGCGAGAGCGTCCCCCTCTTGGGCTGACCCAAGGCCGAACCCCTTCTCTCAGAGTTTCCACAAGAGGCTCAACCCTAGGTTTCCGGCAATCCAAAAGGCTTCGGCGCGGGGAGACAAAAGGGAGTGTCCCCTATAGAGAAAACGGAAAGCTGTGGTCTCTCTCCGCTCCGTTTTAGGACTCCTCATTGGAATCCCTCTGTTCGGACAACAACCTGCTCCCATTGAAAAAACGCTCTCTTGCCCGTAAGAACCGAAAGGAAAAGCTTTCCCCAAGAGAGGAGGACGCTTCTCAGGAGGCGACCGTGGCTACTCCTCGGCTCCCCCCTCCTTCATCTCTCTTCTCAAGTCTGCCAAGAGCTTGCCCAAGGCTTCGGGAACCCGCTCCTCTCCGTTCAAAGAGGTGAAGGAGACCCGTGACACCTCGGGACCCACCGTTCTTGGTTCGGGGCCTGGCAGGACGATACGCATACTCAGTTGAAGGGAGAAGCGGAGGGTTTGGGATCCGTAGTGCTCCAGGAGAGAAGCCCCCGAAGGATCGGCCTTCACCCGAACCCAGAGGGAACCGGCGTTGGAACCCTTTCCCTCGAGAACCGTGAAGCCGGCCTTCAAGAGTTCCCTCTCCGTAAGGGCTCTCACATAGGAGGAGAGACTCTCGTGGCCGGAGACATCCACGTAGGCCTCCTGGGGTCGACTCTGCTGTGGGAGAGTCTCCCGGAGGCTCTCCCCCTCCATCCTGGAAATCTGCTCTTGAAGGCGTTCTTCAAGGTTCAGATCCGTAACCCCCAGGAGAGCCGTCGAGGGGGGGGCCATGAGCCTTCCGCTCACGGGATCGACACGGCGAAGGGAGAGGAGGAGAACCTCTTGGGGAGTCTTCACCCCATAGGCCTCCAGGAAGGTTCTGTCCAAGAGATGAACGGAGAGGTTCCACCTGGGGTCCCTTGACCCTAAGGCGACACCCCTCTTCTTGAGCAGTTTGCCAAGGTAAGCCTCCCCGATCTCCCGGTGGAGGGAATCCCCGGAGACGATCAAGGCCGGGAGGTTCACCGTAGGATCGCTCTGACTCGGCGCCCCCTTTCTGGCTCCTCCGGTCACCTCGAGCCCATGGGCGGCCTGGTTCACCTCTGAGGCTGAAGGAGGGAGGGTCCCCTGGTCCTCTCCGGGCACGGGATCCGCCTTTGACCCTTCCGTGAAGGCTGATGACCTCCCGGGAGTCTGTGAAGAGGCCAAAGCCGTCTGAGCGGGAGCCTTCTTTGTGGCCTGCGAACCACGCCTGGTAGCCTTCCACATGGCGGTCAGGGCTACTGCACCCACCAGGAGAATCACCACAACGATCATCGGTGTGGCCCAAGAGGGGTAGGTCCTCTTCTGACCGCCCTCGACGACGGTCCGGCTTCTGACCGTATCCCCCTCTTTCAATGGGAGCGGTACTGTCAACCTTCCCGAACGAAGGGCGTGAAGGTCGCTCAACAGAGCGCTCGCATCGGGGTACCGCTGCTCCCTGTCCCTGTGGATCATCCGAGAGACGACCGCCCTAGCCTCGGGAGAGAGAGAGGGGTTGAGACTCTCCAAGGGAGTGGCATTCCCCTGGACGATTCTGTTGATGATCCCCGCCGGCGTGTCGGCTGTGAAGGGAGTCTTCCCGGTCAACATCTCGAAGAAGGTCACCCCCAGTGAGTAGATGTCGCTTCGGCCGTCCACGCTCTTTCCTTCACACTGTTCTGGAGAGACGTACTCGGGAGTCCCGACGAAGGAGCCCTCCCGGGTCAGGTGGGATGTGCTCTCGGTTACCTGGGCGATACCGAAATCCACGACCTTCACCTTCCCGTTTTCCCCTATGAGGATGTTGCCGGGCTTCATGTCCCTGTGGACGACTCCCGCCTTATGGGCCGCTTCGAGAGCCTCGGCGGCGGGTATGAGAATATCGAGGGCCTTCTCCAGGGAGAGGGGGCCCTCTTGACGGATCAACTGACGAAGGGTACACCCTTGCACGTACTCCATGGCGAAGAAGGTCAGCTCGCCCTCCTGCCCGATCGCGTAGACCGTGCTGATCGCCGGATGGTTAAGCCTGGCCGCGGCTTGGGCCTCTCTCTGAAAACGCTTGACGAAGGAGGGATCTTCCGCCAACTCCGGCCTGAGAACCTTCAAGGCCACGGTTCTGTTGAGGCTCATCTCATGAGCCTTGTAGACCGAGGCCATCCCCCCACGCCCCAGGAGTGAAACGATCTGGTAGTGGCCTATCCTCTCCCCTTCCTTCAGAGTCATATTGGTCTCCATAGCTCTCTCCCGGAGGGAACAAACCCTCTCTTCTCCCCTTAATGTAGGCGTTTCTTGACCCTTTGGCAAGAGCTCAGGAAAAACGTTCCACCAGCTCGATCAGGTAAGGCATGAGCTGCTTCTTCCTGGAGAGGACCTCCTTGAGGAAGAAGGCTCCCTGGCCGTCCCGAGGATAGCCGATGGTTCTGAGGAAGCTCTCATCACCGGCGACGAAGAGGTGACTCGAAAGGGCCGTGATGTTGCTGACCATAAGGGCTGAAAGGAGAAAGCCCTCCCTATGGCGGATCCTTTCCAGCTCTTCCAGAATCTCCCCACGTCGATCCATAATCTCCAAGGGCGAGGTTACCTCAACTTGAGAGACCGAGAGAGAGCGGCCCTTAACCGTATAACGTTTAAAATCCATACCGATGATCTCGGGAACAGGCTTCTGACAGACCACTGAGGCGGCGCTCATCACCTCTGACCCAAGGGTCTCGATCTCCAGATCCGCAAGCTGGGCGAGATACTCCGCCGCGGCCCTGTCGCTCTCGGTGGTCGTTGCGGAGCGGAGAACAAGGGTGTCCGCCAAGATTCCCGTCAGCAGGAGGGAGGCCATCTCCCTCCTCAGGGGGATTCGACCCTCCTGGAAGAGACCGGAAATGATCGTCGATGTGGCGCCTACTGGTTTGTTGATGAAGGTTACCGGCGTGCGCGTCGTCAGGGGAGCCAACCTGTGGTGGTCGAGGATCTCGAGGATTTGAAAGTTCTCCACCCCTTCGACGGCCTGGCTCAACTCGTTATGGTCCACAAGGATGAGCTGGATGTTGGGATCACCGATCAGGGAGCTCTGGGAGAGGATCCCCTGGATATGGCCCTCATCGTCGACCACAGGGAGGGAACGGGGTGGGGAGTCGAGGAGGGAATCCCGGATGTCCCGAATGTAGTCCGATCCCTTCAGAGGCGTCAGAGACTCGTCCCCCATGACCCGGACCGGGGTAGAGTAGATGGTCAGCAGGGAGGTCGAAGAGGTGTCAAAGGGGGAGATGAGCACAGAGACCCTCTTCCTCTCGGCCTCTTCCCGTATTTCCTTGTCCAGTAGGGTCCCGCCGGTGATGATCAGGGCCCGAACACCCGCCTCTACGGCATGCTTTTGAATGTCTTTCCTGTCTCCGGTGATCACGAGAGTCGATTCCGGGTTGAGCGCTCCTAGGTGGGAGCGGAAGGTAGAAAACTCCGAAGCGGCCACCACCATCTGGGCGTTGAAAAACTCGTCGGACCTGTAGAGGAGGATGGGTTGAGCCTGCAAGGTCTTCTGCAAAAGCTCCAGGGAGGTCGGCGTCACGGTCTTCCTGCGAGGGTTCACCTTCTTCAGAAGGTTTCTGGCGAAGACATTGTAATGGAGGGAGGAGAGGTAACGGCCATCGCCGTCGACAATGGGGAGCAACTTGAAGGGGCTGCGGCTCAAAGACTCAAGGGCCTCCCAGAGGGGTGTCGAAGAGGGCAAAGGAGAGGGCACCGGGGAGAGGTAGTTCTCCACCCTCGGAATCAGATCTCCCACGAAGAGGGGGGCCTCGAAACCGAAGCGTTTGAGAATATAGTCGGTTTGGGGCGTCAACTTTCCCGCCCTGACGGGGATACAGCTCTCCATTCCTTGGGCCCTCTTGAGATGGGCGTAGGCGATAGAGGAGACGATGGAATCCGTATCGGGATTCCTGTGACCGATCACGTAGATTCGATTCTTCATGAGTGGAATTGTAGCACAAAGCTTCGAGAGTGTGACTCCTCTTGCCATTCCTAGGATCTCTGGTAAAATGGTTTCATGGCCGTCGATCCGAAAGTCACTCTGAAGATTCCCCGCCCCCTCTACGAACAGTTGGGGAAGATCATTGAAGGCAGTGGCTTCAGGAGTGTCAACGAGTTTATCGTCTACGTTCTCAGAGACTTGGTCTCATTGAAGGGAGAGGGGACAAGGAAAGAGGAGGGGCTGACGAAAGACGAAGTCGAGGCGATCAAGAGACGCCTGAAACAGTTGGGCTACTTCTAAGATTCAGGCCCTGACAACCTCTACCATCCCAAAGCCCATGGGGTTGCGGTTACCGACCCCCCAATCGTAAGCAATAGAGAGGAGTTCGGGGCTTCCCGCCATGATGAAAGGGGAGAGCCAAGATTTGATCTTTTCTCCGTCGATCTCGATGAGTTTGGAGATCTTCTTCTTCTTGATCTCGTAGTCTTTATCGAATTCGAGAAAAATTCTGTTGTTCTTCGGCAGAGTTCCGAAACAATGGCGATACTTTTCGATCAGATCCAGACGAATACGGTTGTAAAACTCACTCTCGTGGGGGTTGAAGAAGATCTCCTTCGGACCGTCACCGCCACCCTGACGAATGACCTTGGAGACGGTGATGGGAGAGAGGCACTTGAACTTGATCGGGTTGTTCGTAAAGTCCGGGGTCGGTAAAGGAACGGCCCGTTCCATGAGAAGCTCCTGGTCGCAGATCTTGATGAGGCCGGATTCCGAGAGTCTATCCTGAACCTTCTCGACAAAATCGGCGAAAGGAGAGGTCACATACCAAACGATAGGCGATTCTAAAAGGACCCCATCCTCTTTCACTTCACGGTTCATGGAACGGAGAGGAGAGAAGTTGAAGGAGCCCTCAGGGAAATCGTTCTCTTGAGCGATCTGAGAGAGGAATAGAGAGAAGACCTTGTTGGCATTAAAGGGTACATGCACCCTGTTTTTGTTGAAGAAAACGATTTTGATCCTCATTCGACCCTGTCTTATTTTTTTTTACGATATAGGGAAACAGAACAGATGTCAATAGTTATTCACAGGAAAAGGTCCAGCCCTGTCATGATTGACAAGAAGCCCTCTTCTCAATACAATAGCGGTGTGTTTAGGGAGGAACGATGAGGATAAGAGAGGGAGTGATCCTTTCCCAGAATCAGAGAATCGCCGTAGTTTTGTCCCGGTTCAACGGTTTCTTTTCTGAGAGACTTCTTGAGGGGGCCTTGGACGCCCTGAAAAGAACGGGTGGAAACCCTGAGCTCATGGAAGTCGTCAAGGTTCCCGGCGCCTTCGAGATTCCTATGATCGCCCGCAAGTTAGCCATTTCGGGCCGCTATGACGGTATTCTCTGCCTAGGCGTCATCCTTCGAGGAGAGACCCCCCACTTCGACCTACTGGCCGCGGAGACCACCAAAGGTTTGGCCCAGGTCGCCATGGATTCCCCTGTTCCTCTGACCTACGGCCTGGTCACGGCGGACACGGAAGAACAAGCCATGGACAGGTCCGGTGTCAAAGCGGGAAACAAGGGATACGATGCCGCTCTGGCCCTCTTCGAAATGATCAACCTCTACCATACCCTGGAAGACAAGGAAGAGACCCGCAGATGAAAAAACGTCGTAAATCCCGGGAAGAGGCCTTACGGATGCTCTTTCAGTTTGACGCAACAGGCGATCCTCTGGAAGAGATCATCGGCTACTACTGGGAGTCTTTCTCTCAGGTCAACGAGCTGGAAGTCCGGGAGTACGCCGACCACCTCTTCCGTGGAACCGTTGCACACCTTCGTGAACTTGACGACAAGATTCAGGATGTCTCCACCCATTGGAACATGTCGAGGATGTTCATGGTCGACAAGAACATCCTCCGCCTCGCCCTCTTCGAGATGATGCTCCAACGGGAGGTTCCCCCCGCAGTCGTCATCGACGAAGCGATAGAAATATCCAAGGTCTACGGGACCGAAAGCTCTCCAAAGTTCATCAACGGGATTCTCGATGCTTTGGCGAAGAGGGAAAAGTTGAAATGACCGCGCTGCCGGCTTTGCTGGCGGCCTTTCTTCAAGTCTCCTACCTCTTCGCCCCTCTTCCGGAGGGAGTGATCCTTGAAGAACCCCACCTGCTGAATTATAAACAGGAGGTTCGTCAAGACCGTCAACACCGAACGGAGATCATCCTCGGTTACTCACGTCTTAGGCCACCAAAAACGGCGAAGGCCTTTCTCAGACCCTTCCGAAGCGGAGGAGACCTTCTTGACGTCCATGCCCGCAGGTTACGCGAAGAGGCCCTGGACTATACAGGCTTCGTCCTGGACACTCTCGACTGGGTCCGAGACCGGGTACACTACGACCCCACCAGAAACTCGGAAAATCCCATGAAGGTCTTCAGCGAGAGGAGAGGCGACTGCAAAGGATTCGCGGCCCTCGCCCACTCTCTTCTCGAGAGAGGAGGGGCCGAGGTTCGTGAAAGATCCGGTTACATCCTTGAGGGTGAGTCTATTCAAGGCCATCGGTGGATCGAGGTTCTCTTCCCGGGAGCCGGATGGTTTCTCTTCGACCCATCGTCTCCCCGTCTCTCCGCCAGGTACCTCTATATTCGCATCCCCCTTTCCATTTCCGGCTTAAACCTGATCCGAAAAGGAGAAGAGGAAGCCTACGTCCAAGAGGATCTATGACTTTTCACTTCCACTCTTTCGAGGGCTCTCTCTTTCGTTAATGGTGTGAGCTTTTCTTGACATATCTCTTCCCTCAGCTACAATAAGGTCAAAAGAGGTACTCTTCAGGGAGGCGTGAGAGTGAACGGGGTAAGGCGGAGTCGCTTTCGAGAGGCTCCGCCCGGGACAAAGCCGAGAGAAAGGTTGAGCGCCTACGGTATCGAATCCCTTTCGGACACGGAGATTCTGGCCATTTTGCTCAGAACTGGAAAGCGAGGTCAGACGGTCATGGAGTTCTCCCAGGAGTTGCTGGAGAACCACGGAGGGTTGCAGGGACTCTTCAGAAAGAGTCTGGAAGAGTTTCGAAGGATTCCCGGAGTAGGCCTCAGCAAGGGGGCAACCTTACTGGCCTCCTTCGATCTCCCGCGACGGTTGGCGGGAGCGGTAGTTGAAAGCACAGACCTCTCGCGGCCCGAAGCCGTCGCCGAATACCTCCAACCGAAGGTGAGGCTCTGGACAACGGAGCGGTTCGGCCTCCTCTGCCTCAACGCAAAAAACCATCTGATCAAGGATTGCGAACTCTTCCGGGGAGGCCTTGATGGAGGGAGCATCGACTTAAGGGTCATTCTCAAGGAGACTCTCCTGAACGGCTCCGTGTCGACCATCGTTTATCACAACCACCCTTCCGGAGAGACTCAACCCTCGAGAGAGGACCGGGAAGTGACAAAAAGGCTGCGGAACGCTTTTGAACAGATAGGGATCGCCTTTCTAGACCACCTGATCGTCGCAGCCAATAATTTCTACAGTTTCCGAAGGGAAGACGCCTCTCTCTTCAAATTCGAACCCTAAGGAGAGATTATGGGAATTTTTGACATTTTTAAACGGGACCATACGAGCTACGACGAAAAGGACATGGTGAACAAGGTAGAGAAAGACGCGCATCTAGAAAAGCTGATTAAGAATGCGGTTACAATCTATTTCACCGGTTCTTCTGGCTCAAAGGTCTCTCTCTTCCTGCGAAAGATCGGAACCTATCAAATCGCCTTCAAACCGATCACCCCTGTCTCCATCAAACCCGGCGAAGAGATGGACCTGGAGTATGAGCTCTCGGGGGGACGCTTTCGCTTTACCACCACCCTCGAAAAGGTCCAGGAAGAGAACGGGATTCTCATCACCACCTACCCCGAGGTGATTCACGACAACGACCGCAGGAGGGAGAGGCGTCTCACCTTCCCTCAAAGGGCTCGGCCGGAAGTACAGGTTCTTGAGAGCATTTCAGGAGGCGTCGGTTTCGCCGGTTCGATCATCAACCTCTCGACACTGGGCATAGGGATGATCGTCGATAAGGTCGTAGACCTCAAGACCGGAAAGGATTACAAGGTCAAGAGCGCCTTCATCAAGGAGGGGATGAAGGCCTCCCTCATCCGTTTTAAGTTTGAGGGAACCATGCTGACAGAAGTCTCGGGGAGAGTCGTCTACTCCGTTCAAGACGGGAACTTCGTGAAGGTGGGTATTGAGTTTGATCCCCTCTCTCCCATGGCCATGACTTCGATCAGAAACGCTCTTCAGCGCTTCTGATCGAAGAAGCCACCCCTTTTCCCGCCTTTACAGAAAGCGCCGAATATGGCAGAATCCTTTCTGGCTTAACGATGAAAAAGATCCGATTGGCTCTCATCTTCGGCGGTCTCTCACCGGAGCACGATGTCTCTCTGGTGTCGGCCGGTTCTGTTTACGAAAACCTCAATCCACAAAAGTACGATCTCTTCTGCCTCTACATTGATCGTCGGGGAATGTGGCACCGGGTCTCCTCCCCGAAACACCTTCCCCCTCCCGAGGAGGCTGGCGGGTTTCCTCTTCCTCTCATTGATGGTAAGGGCTTCTGGGAGAGAGTGGACGTCGCTTTCCCCGTCCTACACGGCTGTAACGGTGAGGATGGAACCGTTCAGGGCCTCTTTGAAATGGCCAAACTTCCCTACGTAGGGTGTGGGGTCCTGGGTTCTGCGGTCGGCATGGAGAAGACCTTCACGAAGCTGATCGTCCAGAGGGCTGGAATCCCCGTCGTTCCATCTCTGGACTTCTTCCGTGAGAGAATCCAGCAGGCGAGAGAGAGCGTCGTCTCCGAAATCTGCGCCCACCTCCCCTTTCCCCTCTTCGTCAAACCCTCTACAGGCGGATCAAGCGTAGGAATCACCAAGGTCAAGGGTGCCGAGAGCTTGGCAGAGGCCCTCACGAAAGCCGCGGCCGTCTCTCCCCGGGTCCTCGTGGAAAAAGCGATAGACGCCCAGGAGATCGAGTGCGCCGTTCTGGGGGATCGCATGAAGGCGGAAGCCTCCCCCTTGGGAGAGGTGGTTCCTTTCAAGGAGTTTTATGATTACGAGGACAAGTACCTTCTCGGGAAGACGACCTTTCACATCCCCGCCCCCGTGGACGCCGCTCTCTCCCAACGTCTGAAAGAACAGGCGGTTCTGGCCTTCCACGCCCTCGACCTCTACGGTCTGGCTAGAGTGGACTTTCTTCTCGACCGAACCACCGGTGAAGCCTTCCTCAACGAGGTGAACACCTTGCCGGGGTTCACCTCAATCAGCATGTACCCACGTCTTTGGCAGGAGGCGGGAATCCCCTTTCCCCAACTCCTGGACAGGCTGGTGGAGTTGGGGCTCAAGCGGTACGGTTGACCATGCCGGAAGGTCGGATTCTCGCAATCGATTACGGAGAAAAACGCTTGGGGCTGGCGATCTCCGATAGCCGGAGAATCTTCTCTTTCCCTGTGGAGACCTATTCCCGCAGAACCCTGAAAGAGGACATTCTCTTCCTCAAAGAGCTCATCGACCTGAAAAACGTCGTTCTGCTGGTTCTGGGCAACCCCTTGGCTAACCGGGGAGAGGAGGGTTTCATGAGCAAGAAGGTGGCCCTCTTCAAGGAAGAACTCGAAAGGGAACTTTCCCTCCCTGTAGAAACCTTCGATGAGACCTGCACGACCTCCGATGCCGAAGAGGTTCTCAGGGAGTACGGTTTAAAGGAAAAGGAGATGCGCGGGAAGAAAGACGCCTTGGCGGCATCCTTCATCTTGAAGAGTTATTTGGAAAGTCTGGGGCATGACCGTGACTAAGAGAAGATTCGCCTTGTCGATCTTGCTCCTGCTTCTTCTGACGGCGGTTGTCGTCGTTATCGTCCTTCTCCCCTCTTTCACCAGCCCCTTCAAAGGTTACGAGGGGGAGAAGGTGGTGGAGATTCCCAAGGGAACGACCATCGCCGGGGCCGCCAGAATCTTAGAGCGGGAAGGAATCGTCGCCAACCGGTGGAGCGTCAGACTCATCTTCCGCCTCCGCTTCCGAAACCGGTCCCTCCATGCTGGAGAGTTTCTCTTCGATCAGCCCCTCTCCCCGGAAGAGGTTATCCGCCGTTTAACCTCCGAATACGGCCTCCTCCTGACGCTGACGGTGAAAGAGGGAGAGAACCTCTTCGATATCGTCGACACCCTCAAGAGAGCCGACTGGAAAGGAAGTGACCGGTTCCTCGAAGCGGCTCAAAAGAGAACGGACCTGATCGAAGACCTCTTCCCAGGCGCCCCCTCCCTGGAAGGGTTCCTCTTCCCCGACACCTACCGCTTCGCCAGGGGAGTCTCTCCGGACAAGATTCTGGAGACACTGACCCTTCACTTCCGGAAGCGCTTCCTCCCTCTCTGGAGCCACCGCCCGGAAGGGTTCCCCCTAACCGTACCCGAAGTCGTCACCCTCTCTTCCCTCGTCGAGAAGGAGACCGCCGTAGCCGAGGAGAGGCCGCTGATCGCCTCTGTTTTTAGAAACCGGCTCAGGAAGAAGATGCTGCTCCAGTGCGATCCCACATTCATCTACGCCTTGCGGAAGGACGGCCTCTGGAGCGGAAAAACCGGATCAAAAGAGATCCATTACGACTCGCCCTACAACACCTATGTCCAGCGCGGCCTTCCTCCAGGACCCATCGGAAACCCGGGAGAGGAAGCCCTCAAAGCGGTCTTCTCTCAAACCGAAAGCGACTACCTCTTCTTCGTCTCCCAAAACGATGGGACCCATCGGTTCAGTCGAACCTTGGAGGAGCACAACCGGGCGGTTTACCGCTTTCAGAAACGGAAGAGGGTTTTCTGATCGACTATGGACAAGAAACGCCTCCTCTTCGTCGACACCTTTAAGGTGATCATCATCCTGCTGATGATTCAGGGCCACTTGCTCCGCGCCCTTCTAGCCCCTCCCTACTACGCCGGTTCTCGTTGGTTTCCCCTCCACGAGTTTCTTCACGGTATCGTCGCCCCAGGCTTCCTCTTCCTTTCGGGATTCCTCTTCGCCTATACGCTCGTGGAGAAGCCCAAGAGTCCGGACCTCTTCTTCAACAAGATCTCCTCCGCCTTCGGCCTCTTCGCCGTCAACGCCTTCCTCCACCTCCCCTACTTCTCTTACCGCAAGATATCGCTCCTCTGGGAGAGAGGGGCCGGCCAGAATCTCCTGCAGATGGACGTGTTGGCTACCATCGGCTTCAGCATCCTGACGGCGACGGTTTTCTTCTTCCTCTTCCCCAAGAGGTGGTTCTGGTGGTCTGTCGGGGGAATTCTCTTGGTCAATTTCCTCTTTTGGCTCTTCCCCCCTACCGGGTTCCTTCACCCCCTCTTCGGGACCTTTGTTTCACCGGTTCTCTCGCCTTTCCCCTTCTTCCCCTGGTCCTTCTACTTCTTCCTGGGGATCCTCGCCTCCCGTTTTCTGAGGAAGTTCTCCCTCTGGACTCTTGCCGTCGCTCTCGTCCTTATGGCCCTCTCGGTTTACTTTCCCGAAGCCAAGTGGGACCGGGTGGGGGACATCGGCAAGGTTCTCTTCCTTTACGGACTGTGCCAAAGGTTCGGAGACCGTGAACCCGGCTCTTTCAAACCCCTCTTCCTCGCCTCCCAGGAAAGCCTCTTCCTCTATGTCTCCCACCTGATGATCGTCTACGGCTCGGTCTTTAAGAAAGGCCTGGTTTACTGGTGGGGAAGCTCGGTGACACCGGTCACGCTTTTTTGCATCCTGATCGCCCTCTACCTCTTTGTCTATACGGCATCCTTCTGGATCTTCAGACTCCGGAAGGTCTCCCCCCCCCTCTTCGTTCTCTGCAAGAACCTCTTCTTCCTGACCGTTCTCTACGGACTCGCCACCCGCCCCTGGTAACGGTGAAAAGCTCCTTGAAGGGAGCGGCTCTTTTGGTGTAAACTCTTTCCATGAAGATCTTCAATACCCTGAACGGTCGAATGGAAGAGTTTGTTTCGCTCAAAGAGGGAGAGGTCGGTCTCTACACCTGCGGCCCAACGGTCTACGACTACGCCCACATCGGGAATTTCCGGGCCTACGTGTTCGAAGACTTTGTCCGAAGAACCTTTGAATACTTGGGTTACAGAGTGGTTCAGGTCATGAACCTGACCGATGTGGATGACAAGACGATCCGTCGCTCCCAGCAGGAGGGGGTGACCCTTCGGGAGTATACGGACAGGTATATTCAGGCCTTCTTCGAAGACATCGCCCTCTTGGGTATCGAACCGGCCGAACACTACCCCCGCGCCACCGACCACATCCCCGAGATGGTCGCCATCATCGAGGACCTCCTGGCCAAAGGGATCGCCTACAGAAAAGGGGATGGAATCTACTTCGACCTGGCCAAGTTTCCCAAGTATGGGGCCTTGGCAAAGCTTGATAAAGCCCAACTCAAGAGCGGAGCCCGGGTGGACGTGGACGAATATGACAAGGAGAACGTCCAGGACTTCGCCCTCTGGAAAGAGGCCAAGGAGGGGGAGCCCTTCTGGGAGACTTCGCTCGGGAAAGGCCGCCCAGGTTGGCACATCGAGTGTTCCGCCATGAGCATGAAGTACCTGGGACCCACTTTCGATCTGCATATGGGGGGCGTCGACAACATCTTCCCCCACCATGAGAACGAGATCGCCCAATCCGAGGCACACACGGGCAAACCCTTCGTCCGTTACTGGCTTCACGTCCACCATCTCATCGTCGACGGGACGAAGATGTCCAAATCCCTCGGCAACTTCCACACTCTCCGCGGGCTCATCGAAAAGGGGTTTCGCCCGGAGGTGATCCGCTTTCTCCTCCTTTCGACCCATTACCGCAAGACCCTCAACTTCTCCTTCGACGCCTTGGCCCAGATGGAGAAGAGTTGGCAGAGGATTGTCAACTTCCAGACCGAACTCGAGGGAACCCTTTTCGGCGAAAAGGAGACCCCCGGCCTCGAGGATTGGCTCCAAGAGAGCCGTTCCAAGTTCAGGGCCGCCCTGGAAGACGATCTTAACATCAGCCAGGCCCTCAACACCCTCTTCGAGTTCATCAAGGAGGGAAACCTTCGCCTCTCCAGGGGCGAGATCGGGGCCTCTGCCGCCAACCTCATAAGCGAAACGCTCAAGGGCTTCGATAGCGTCTTCAACCTCCTTCCCCGAGGGGGACAGGGAGAGTTAACGGAAGAACAGAAGGGGCTGGTGGAAGAGAGAAACCGCTTCCGCCGGGAGAAGAACTTCCCAGAGGCCGACAGGGTACGGAAGCTCCTTCTGGATCAGGGAATCCTCATCGAAGACACCCGCAACGGAGTCCGTTGGAAGAGGGCCTAACCCCGTTTTTTCCTGTCACCCCTTTCCCCTGCCGGGGACAAAAAGGGAGTGTCCCTTGTAGGCCAAAAGGCTCTCTCCGCTCCCTGAAGCCTTCCCTTGGTGGGCGGATGAGTCCCAAACCTCAGAGGGAATAAAAGGGAGTGTCCCCAGTAGTTTTTTGGGAAAGAGAAAGGCCTCTTTCATTTGAAAGGTTAAGCCGGGCAGAGAGGAGATTCAAAGGGAGAGATCTTCGCCCTACTCTCCTCTGGGTGAGAGAGGTGCAAAGGGACGGGAGAAGAGACGACTCCCTTCTCGAATCTCAAGAGTTGCCACGGAAAAGCCAAGGAGAGGAACCGAAGAGGGATTAGAGAAGAACCTCCCGTTCGTCTCCTACCCTTCTGGTAAGACCCATGTAATCGAGAAGCTCCAGTATGGGGATTGCCGATTGGTGGGTGTACCCAGTAATTTCTCGGAAATCCTTCACCGTAAAGCGTTTTCCCCGCTTCTTCAGCTTCAGCAAGGCGGCTTTGGCGTTCTCCACAAGGCTTTCGTGTATGAAGACACCCCCCTCTTTTCCTTTGCTGCTGACGATCTTCCTCTTGTCCATCAGGAGGTCTATATACTTCTCCACAAGCCTCGCTTCGATTCCCAACTCCCGGCTTATGGAGTTGATGTCGAAGTTCTTTTCACCACCGCGGCCGAGAATCTTCTCCATCTTCTCGAGAAGGAGCTCCTCCTCTTCACTTACCACGTCACCCCGAGTCGTGAAGTACCGACCGGAAAAGCATTGAACCTTCCCTTGGGAAATCAACATCTCCACAACCATCCGGAAGAGGCGTGTCGAGACCCCGGGAATCTTGTCCCTCAGCAGGTCCTCTTTTACGCCGTAGCGAACCCCTTTATGGATCTCGTTCTTGGCGACTCCCTGCAGGATGGTCTGTCTGAGACTGTCAAGACCTTTGCGGCCGATAAGGAAGGGCGGGTTGAAGGAGACGACCAGAAACTCCCCCTCTCTCTCCTTCTTCATCAGCTCTTCCCTGTTCTGGCCCTCAGGGAAGTTCCATCCCATCTCTTCGTTTCCCACCCCCACCCTGCCGCGAAGGCGTAGAAGCCTTTCAAGCCTCTTGATTGGGTCGGCTGTCATCTCTTCGAGCAAGCCTCTTCTGGCGTCCAAGGGGAGGAAGCTCTCTTTGAGAATCAAAAGGAGACGAACTTTCCCGAGAGGGTTTCCCTTGTCGTCCACCCAGTCGAGGGGTTCAGAGAAACGGAAGAGTCCTTGAGCGCTCCTGGCATGCACCCAAAGACTTCTCTCATGGCTCTCTTCCACCTTCCCCTCCATGCGGCTCTCCCCTTGCTGAAGCCGGACGAAAGCGGGAGGCTTACCGGAGGTCTCGGTGAGGATCAAGAAGTTCAGAGGCTCATGCCACATCTGGTAGGGAAGAGGATAGGGCTTTTCAGGCTCAACGGCCCTCGTCTCTCTGGGTACAGGGGCCTCCTCCTTGGGAGAGACCCTTGTCTCTTTTACGAGGGGCTTGTCCTCCCTCTTGAGAGCTTTGGTCTCAGCCTTACTCTCGGCCTCTCCCCTCTGTTTCGAAGGGGTCTCCTTCGGGGATTCCGGCTCCCTCTTCACCACCGCTTGAGTGTCCCTCTTGGCTACAGTTTCAACAACTGTTCCCTTCCCTTTTGACTCCTCCCCCTTGAGGAGAGTGGAGGGGTCTTCGCCCCTGAGAAGGGCGTAAGAGAGCCTTTTGCCGAGTTCCACACCGGGTTGGTCGAAGGGGTTCAGCCCGAGAGAGATCCCAGCCAGAGCCGTCTGCACCTCTAAGAGGAGAATGAGCTCCCCCAGACTCTCGGGGGTCAGGGAGTCGATATCGAGAGTTAGCGAGGGCCTCCCTCGGGAAGCCAGTGCAAGCCGTGTCCCCGCAAGCTCTGAGTCGAGAAGCTTCGACAGGGAAACTCCCTCAAGAAGCTTTTCCGCCGGTTCCATTCCCAAGGCTTCGGGAACGGTCATATCGGTTCGGAAACTCCGGACCCGCCAGAAAACGTAGAACTTATCCTCCGGCCCTTCCATATAGAGCTGAACCTGGGAGTGCTGATCCACCGCACCGACCGATACCACCGGGGTTTGTCCCCAAACCATCTTCTTACCCTCTTGATTCCAGCTCTTTCCCAAGCTCTCCCCCCAGAGTTGACGGAACCAATCCGCCATGAGGGAGAGTTTGGACGAATAGGGGAGCACGACGAGAGTGGAAGCCCCTTTTCTATAGGCTTGAGTAAGAACCGCCGCGCTTTTCGCCGCCGGATTCTTGTCCAGGCGGGGGGAAGTGAGAATCGGGTAAGCTTCTCTAGCCCCTTGGAGCAACTGTTTCACGGAAATTCCAAGAAGTGCCGCCGGGAGGAGACCCACGGCGCTCAGGACCGAGAATCGTCCCCCTACGTTTGAAGGGACCTTGAAGAGCACATACCCTTCCCTCTTGGCTATGGCCAAGAGATCACCCTTCTCCGGATCGGTAACAACGACGATCCGCCTCTTCGCCTCCTCTTTCCCTAGGGCCGACTCCATTTTCTCCTTCAAAATGAGGAAATGGGCCATGGTTTCCGCCGTCGAACCGGATTTCGTAATCACCAGGGCCAGGGCACTCTTCAGATCGACTTGCCGGTAAACCTCGGCGGTCATCTCGGGATCGACGTTGTCCAGGAAGAAGGGGCGAACATCCCCCTTGCTCCATGGTTTTAACGCCTGGTGGAGGGCCTGAATGCCCAAGGTTGACCCCCCGATTCCCAAGACCAAGAGGGTGTCATAGGGAGGAGCCCTGTGGAGGGCATACTCTTCGACCTCCCCGCACAGCGCCTCATCGAAGGGAAGGTCCATGAAACCGAGTTTCCCTGAACGATGGCTTTGGATGAGAGTCGCAAGAGACTCCTGGAGTAGGGTTGAGGAAGAGAGGACCTCTTGAGGGGAGAGCCCGCGGGAGGGCGTAGGGTCGGGAAGATAAACGAAACGGTCGTCCAGAGATAGGTTTTTTATTTTCACGGTTCTATTCTAACAGGAAGAGAGGGAGAGCTTCAATGAAACCCTCCCTCTCGCACCCTCGAAAAGAAAATCAGCTGTACTTACGGGCCTCTTCTTCTCCCTTTAGGACCCTGAAAGCGCCTTGGGCCAAAGCCCTCAGCTCATCCTCGCCGGGAAAAACAAAGACCGGGGCGATGAAAGAGACTCTCTCTTCAATCCACTTCACGAAGAGTTCGCTTCTGGCCAGGCCACCGGTGATCACGACGGAGTCCACTTTCCCCTTCAGAACGGTAGCCATGGCCCCCGCCTCTTTTGCCACCTGGTAAGCCATGGCCTGGAAGACCATCAGTGCCTCTTTATCCCCTTTCTCAGCACGTTTCTCCACATCGAGCATATCTTGGGTTCCCAGATAGGCGACGACGCCACCCTGGCCGGTGATTCGCTTTTTCATCTCCATGAGGGAATATTTCCCGGAGAGTGCCAATTGAACGAGATCCCATACGGGAAGCCCGCCGCTCCGCTCTGGAGAGAATGGACCCTCGCCGTTAAGGGCGTTGTTCACATCAATGACGCGGCCTTTCTGGTGAGCGCCTATGGAGATGCCCCCTCCCAGGTGGATCACCAAGAAGTTGCACTCCTCATACTTTTTCCCCATCTTCTCGGCGGCCTGACGTGCAACGGCCTTCTGGTTCAAGGCATGGAAGATGCTCTTACGGGAAATCTCCGGAAGGCCGCTGTAACGGGCAAGCTCTTCGAGTTCGTCCACGACGACGGGATCGACGATGAAAGCCGGTATGTTCAGAGTCGTTGCGATGTCCTGGGCTATAAGGGCACCGAGGTTGGAGGCATGCTCTCCATACTTCATGCTCTGAAGATCGGCAAGCATGGCCTCGTTGATTCTGTAAGTGCCGCCGGGGATGGGTTTAATGACTCCCCCACGCCCAACGACGGCGGAGAGCTCTTCAAGCTTGATCCCCTTCTCGCGGAGGACCGAAAGGATGATCTCCTTGCGGAAATCCTTCTGTTCGTTGACATGGGCATAGCGGGAGAGCTCCTCTACGGGGTGAGAGAGGGAAAACTTCATCGTTAAGTTGTCATCATCGAAGACCCCCACCTTGGTGGAGGTGGAACCTGGGTTGATTGTCAAAATCTTGTAAGCCATGGATACTCCTTTTTGAAGTGGATTCTCTCGCTTCGTCAGATAGGCTAGTCAGGCCCCTACTCTACCAGAAAGGGCCCTCAGGGTCAACGGGAGCCTAGGGGTCTCAGAAGAGTTTTCCAAAGTGATATTCCCTTTCAGGCTCTCACTCTCAGGAGGCCGGAGGAGGCTCCCAGGTATTACAGTCGGCCCTGGGGAGGAGAACTCTTTGAAGTTCTCAGCATACAAAGAGAATAAGCGAAAGAGCCGAAGTCAAAGGGGAAAATCCGTTGAGAACGGTTCTGCTCACTTCTTAACGTTCTCTCCAAGGGAGAGTCAACAAAAAGAAGAGCGTTGAGGGCGATAAACTTTTCATATCTCTCCACCTATGCTAGAATTTGTCCTGTAGACAATGAAGAAAATCCCCCTTTTTTTAATCTTGTTCGTTCTCTTTCCTCTTTCCTTTCTCACCGGTACCGAGAGGAGAAGCCTCCCCTACTCCCAGGTGACTCTGGACTTCTCAATGGCTGAAAGGAGTATCGAATGGTTGGAGGAAGTCGCTCAGAATCAGCCTATCCCTTTGCTCAAGGAGAAGTTTCGTCGGGATGTCCTTCCCACGGAAGGGTACCGCGCCATCTCCCTCCACTACTCACAAATCGATCCCTATAAGAGAGAAGAGTTCTTTCACTTCGTTCTGAAAGCCTTAGGAAAAGAGGCCGATCCCAACAGGGTCGTCCCTGAAAACGCCAGGATCGCCTGGCAGGATGCCCTCCGTAACCTCCCTCGGCTCAGGCAAGACCTTGCCGAGCTGAAGACCCTGAACCTCAAAGGGAAAGCCATGATTTGGGCCTTGGAGTACCTACCTCCTGGGGCCAGGCTGAAGAGTCGGCTTCACATAGTCGCTTATGGGCTGTTCCGAGGCTTTACCGTCAACGGTCACAACGGCTTCGACCTTCTTCAACTTCCCCGAAGGAGCGATGGTTCTCTCGACGCGGCCGGCATTCTACGCTCCTTCGCCCACTCCCTTCACCATACCGGCTTGGACTACCTCTGCTCCAAGTATATGAAAAACTCCGCCTTCTCCCAAAAGACGATCCTCCCCTACGGTTTGGTCGCCGAAGGGATGACCTCTTTCTTCATCGATCAGTTGGATAGGCGTTATGCAACCCTCAGAGGGAGCAATCTCCTCTCCCTGAGAGAGGCGGCGGCCGAATGGGAAAGGAACCTCTCTCGGACGCAGGAGCTCTTCAGGATGGCCGAAGCCGATATACGCCTCAACCTCGCCGGAGGTCTTTCCCCCGTTCTTTTCTCTTCCCGCTGGTTAAACGGGACCAAAGGCCCTCTCTATTACCTCGGATACGTCATGATCGAGTTGATCGACCGGGAACTGGGAAGAGAAACTGTTCTTTCCCTGGCCAACGACTACCGGCCTCTTCTACGCCTCTACAACCAGGCGGCTCGAAAGGCGAAAAAGCGAGGGGAGAACGTCTTTCTCTTCGACAACGGATTAGCCGATGCCCTCTGCTCTTCAAAAAATTGACAACCCGCAACGAATCTCATGATGGAAAGGATACAACGATGAAGACCCTCTTGTTATCTCTGCTCTTCTTTACCTTTCTCTCCCCCTCTCTCCTGCCGCAAGAGGAAGGGATTCCCAATTCTCTTACCCCGAGAGGAGAAGTTTCCCAAGAGTATCGGTGGAGCGTAGAAGATCTCTACCCCTCTGTGGAAGCCTGGGAAAAGGAGTTTAACACTCTCCCGGAAAGGTTCTCCCAGATCGTTGAACTGGCAAAGGAATGGACATCCTCGCCCTCCCGGATGGCCGACTTTCTCGAGAAGAGGAGCCGTCTGGACATCGTCGTCTCCCGTCTCTACTGCTACGCCAGCTTTCTGAAAGATACGGATCTGGGGGATACCCAAGCCCAGCGGATGATCGGTCGACTCCAGAGCGAAACGATCGAACAGGAACGTCGGTTGAGCTTTATGGAGCCCGATGTTTTGAGGCTTTCGTCGGAAAAGGTTCAGGAGTATCTCCGCGTGGAACCCCGTCTTCTCCCATACCGGCGGATGTTGGACAGAATCCTCAAGGCAAGAGCCCATATTCTTCCCACGGAACAGGAGGAGATCACCCGACTCGCCTCTCTCTTCTCCGATGTTTCGGAGAGGGTTTCTTCCCTGCTCAACGATCTCGAGATTCCCCCGGCAACGGTGACTCTCAAAGACGGCAAGAACCTTGTTCTCACAGGAGCCGCTTACCAGTTTTACCGGGGGACACCGGTTCGGGAAGACCGTCGCTTGGTTTTAGAGAGCTACTGGAAGAACAAGAAGAGCTACGAGAACACCTTTGCGGCTCTCTTGGACGGTGAGATGAAGCACCGTTCTTTCTTCGCCAAGACCCATGGATATGAAAACAACCTGGAAGCGGCCCTCCAGCCAAACACCGTTGACACCAAAGTTTATACCCATCTCATTGAACAGGTTCACAACAACCTTCAACCTCTTCACAGGTACCTGCGTCTCAAGAGAGAGCTGCTGAACCTATCGCATCTTCACTACTACGATCTTTACGCCTCCTCGGTTCCCTCGGCCTCCAAGACCTACACCTATGAGCAAGCGAAGACAACCCTTCTCAAAGCCTTTGTGCCTTTGGGTAAGGAGTATACATCTACGGTACGTAAGGCCTTCGACGAACGGTGGATCGACGTTTATCCCAACAAAGGCAAACAGACCGGTCTCTACAGCAATGGCGGAGCCTACGAAGTACATCCCTATATTCTGATGAACTTCAACGGGACTTACGGGTTAATGAACGGCCTTGCCCACGAGCTTGGGCATACCCTTCACTCTTACCTTTCAAACACGAACCAACCCTACCCGACATCCCGCTACCCGACCTTCCTGGCTGAAGTCGCCAGCACCTTCAACGAGAATCTGCTCCTGGACCACCTTCTCAAGACAGAGCAGGACGACCTTTTTAAACTGAACATTCTGGATGGTTACCTCGACAATCTGAGATCCACGATCTACCGTCAAACCCTCTTCGCTGAGTTCGAGCTCTTCATGAACGATCAGGTGGAAAAGGGAGAAACACTGACAGCCAAGGAGTTGAACCAGAAATATCTGGAACTAACCAAAACCTTCTACGGCGAAGATCAAGGAGTGATGGTCATCGACCCCTTTATCGAAAATGAGTGGGGCTCCATACCGCACTTCTTCATGAACTACTACGTTTATCAGTACAGCACGGGGTTGATCTCCTCTTTGGCCCTTTCGGAGAGTGTTCTGACCGGGGGAGAGAAGCAACGACAGGTCTATCTGAACTTTCTCAAGAGCGGCTCCGTCAACGACCCCCTAGAGGCGCTGAAAATCGCCGGTGTGGACATCACCTCCCCGGCGACTTATACTCGAGCCTTCAAACGTTACGCCACCCTTCTCGACGAGATGGAGAGGCTTGTCAAGAAGCTGAAGGTTGCAGGAAAGCTCTCCCCTATCCCATGAAAGGAAGAACCGAACCCTTCACATCACAAGACTCCGGCTCCAGGGGATCGCCAAGCCTCTTGGAGAAAGAGACCGGCATGGGCCAGAGGAATCCATGAAGGATAGGACTCCCCCTCCACATCCTTCTTTTCAAAGCCTCTCGTTTAAGGGGAAGATATGGACGGCACCAATAAAACAGAGACTCTTTATCAAGGAGAAAACATGAAGAAAAATCAGATTCGGCTCTCTCTCATTCTGCTCTTTCTCTTTGCCATCCCCCTCTTCGCCTGGGAGGAAGAGGAGCGTCCTTCCCTTCGTTCCCAGGATCTCCCCTTCCAAGCCACGTTTTCCTTCGCCTCCGCCTTTCCAAAGGGTGAGTTTCGGGATCACCTCGATAAGGACGGGCTGGGCTTCTCTCTCCTCTTCGGCTACAGGCTCAACGACTCACCCGTCATCATCGGGGCGGATTTCACTTACATTATCTACGGCTCCGAAAGCAGAAACGAATACTTTGACAACATCCCCGATGTTCTCGTAAATGTTGAAAACACGAACAACATCGTCCAAGGTTTGGCCTTCCTGAGACTACAACCCGAGAGACATGCTGCTTTCAGGCCTTACGCGGATCTCCTCTTCGGATTCAACTACCTCTTCACGGAAACGTCCATCCAAGACGCGGACTCTTGGGATTGGGACGACGAGATAGCTTCGGATGTCAACTTCAGCGACACCTCCCTGGTTTACGGCTTCGGTGCGGGCACCCAAATTCTTTTGGGCGGCGGAAGGCAGAGCCATCGTGGAAAACGGAGCGCCGAGTTCCTCTTGGATGTCAAGGCAAGGTACCTTATCGGGGGAAACGCTAGATACCTACAAGAGGGATCGATTCTGCGCGATGGGAACAACATCACTTACCTCTACGACGAGAGCAACACAGACCTTTTCTCGATTCAAGCCGGATTGACCATCAACTTCTAACCAGTTTGGTTTTTGAGCTCAAACCCTGGGAGGAGGAACTCTTCGGGTTTTGAACTTTTTATTAGGGACACTCCCTTTTTTCTCTACTAGGGACACTCCCTAATTTCTCTCATTTCCTCTTTTCCTTGCCTCAGAATCGAATCACAACTACCATAGAGGTGAAAAGATCTTTCCGCAACCTGGGGGGGGCGGAGAGAGATGAGGAGGAAGCGTCCAGGGGGAGCTCCTCCTCTTCGGCGACCCGTCTCTTCCCGTTGCGGAAAAGGGGGAGGTGCGCCATGGCCAGAGTGGCTCGAGTCAAGGTCCAAGGGAAGGAGGGCTTCTACTTCATCACCTGCCGTGCCGCCGGCCTGGAGGGTGAGTGCCCCTTTGACGTCAAGCCCTTCCGCCGCAAGCTTCTGGGGATGATCCAACGTTA
>JAMOAD010000003.1 GCA_023621955.1 Acidobacteriota bacterium | reverse complement strand
GGGTGGACCTTCTCCTCCTGACCCACTCCCACTACGACCACTGCGGGGGAATCCCCTACCTGCTCTCCCAGAATCCCGACATGAAGGTCATCTCCTCCCGCAGAACCGCTGAGATCTTCTCCAAACCCAAGGCACAGGAGTTCATATCCAGGCTGAGCCACGACGGCTCCGAAGCGATCTCCCCCTGGGGAGACTATTCGAAGCTCACGGTCCACAGGGCGGTTGGAGAAGGGGAGAGTGTGCAGACCTCTCAAGGCCCTCTCCGGATTCTGGAGACCCCCGGCCACACACGCTGTTCCATCTCCTTCTACTTGGAAGAGAGGGGAATCCTCTTCTGCGGTGATTCCGCTGGTCTTGTCGACCGAAGGGGACGGGAGAAGCCCCTCTTCTTCTCGTCACTTCAGGAGTACGTCTCCTCTCTGGCCAAACTCCGCTCCCTGGAGATCGAATCCCTGGGCCTCCCTCACAACCTCTTCTTCGGCGGAGGGAGCGTCTCCCGTTACCTTGATGGGGCCCGGGAGGCGGCATGCAGGGTCGGCGAGAACCTTTTTCAGAGAATCCGTCAGGGGTGGAGCGACGAGAGAATCCTTGAGGAGTATCTCGGCAGGGAGTACCCCTACGAGTCGGCCATCGATCAGGCCGAATCGACCTGGAAGATGAACCTGCTCTCCTTGGTCGCGGTGGCAAGAAAAGAGCTTCCCTCCCAGTGAAGGATCTTTTTCGCTTGCCCCGTCAAAAGGTTGGTCCGGAAACGAGGCGAGTGAGTGCTCCGGAGAGCGTTTTCGCATTGTCTTCTCGGTAAGAGGCGGTGGAATCTCCCAAAAAATGAGAAAACACTTTGACATTCTTGGTAAAAAGCCTATATCCATTCTTGCGGGACTAATGAAACTTTGATGAACTCAGCCGAACTGTTAAGTGAAAAGATAGACTTTGTGCAATTGGTCTCCGGTTATACTACACTCCAGCCTCGGGGCCACAGGATGGTTGGTCTCTGCCCTTTCCATGAGGAGAAGACCCCCTCCTTCTCTGTAGACCCAGAGAAGAAGTTTTTCTACTGTTTCGGCTGTCATAAAGGGGGTGGGCTGATCCAGTTTGTGATGGATGCGGAGAAACTCACGTTTCCTGAGGCCCTGGAGTTTCTTTCTCAGAAGTATTCCATTCCTCTTCCTCGCCCCAAGGGAAGGGGAGCCTCCCGTATCGAAGGGGATATTCTCGCCCTGAACTCCAAGCTGAAAGAGTTTTTTCGTGAAGTCTTACACTCCCCTGCAGGGAGACCGGCAAGGGAGTACCTCAAGAAGAGGGGAATCGACGGTGCTACCGAGGAGACCTTCGCCCTCGGCTACGCCCCAGAATCCTCTCAGCCTCTCATGGAGCTTCTGAAGAGGGAGGGAGTTCCACAGGCCGTCGCCCAGAGAAGCGGGAACTACCTTCTCAAGGGGAGTACCCTCTCTCCCTTCTTCCGTGATCGGCTGATCATTCCCATCCTTCACCCCACCGGGAAGGTCCTCGGCTTCGGAGGGCGGATTCTCGGCGACGGGAACCCCAAATACCTGAACTCTCCGGAGACGCCGGTCTACTCCAAACGGCATACCCTCTTTGGCCTCTTCCAGACAAAAAACTTTCTCCAGGAGAACCGTGAGGCTGTCCTAGTGGAGGGCTACCTCGATTTGATCTCCCTCTTTCAGGGGGGAGTGAAGAACGTTGTAGCCTCTTTAGGAACCGCCTTGACCAGGGAGCAGGTTCTCCTCCTCAAGAGGTTCGCCGACCGGGTCACTCTCTGGTACGATGCCGATAAAGCCGGCAGGGAGGCGACCAAGAGGGCCTTTCCCCTCTTCGTGGAGGCCCAGACATTCTTGAGAATCTTTCCTGGAGAGGCGGGGATGGACCCCGACGATTTCATCCGCCAACTGGGAGAGAGCGAGTATGTTCGGAGGCTTCCGGCCAGTCGAGAACCGATTCCCTTCCTTCTGGAGGGAATGGACCTGAAGAACCCCGCCGCCCGTCGCCGGGCCATGGACCGTATTCTCACAGTCCTGGGGAGGTGCGATGACCCGGTCTTCCTCTCCCATCAACTCCGGCAAGCCTCGGCCTTTCTGAACGTGGAGGAGGCGGCCCTGAGGGACCGCATGCGGGGTGTCTCCGGGGACCTCTCCCCCAGGGAGGGTACGAAGGCTTTAAAGACGGTCGAAAACGGAGAGGAACCCTTGGAGTTTGAGAAGATCATCATCCTCTTTCTCCTCCACTTCAAGGGTGACGAGCTTGAGGAGTACCGTCCTTTCTTCCGTAATGAGATGATGCCCCTGTTGAGAAAGAGGGGCATCGTCGAGACCCTCCTGCGTCTGAAAAAGAGCCCCGACTACGAGGAGGCCCGCCTCGGCGAGTCTCTCACGGAGGAGGAGATGGCCTGGATTCAGCGCTTAAAGATGGTTGCTTACGAGTATTATGAGGAGTATAATAGGGCGGATTTTTTTTCGGCCATCAACGAGTGGAGAATCCAACACTTAACAGGAATGCTCAGAGTGATTCAAAGAGAGATCCAAAGGTTAGCTGAAGGCCCCTCAGGGCGCGAGGATCTCAAAACCCTGCTTCAGAAAAAACTCGGCCTCGAGGAGGAGATCGATCGTCTCCAAAAAGCCAAGGAGCTCTTTTATGGATAAAGAGAGTACCGTACCGAACGAGTTGAAAGCCCTCCTGAAAGAAGGTCAGAGCCTTAAGGACCTGAAGGCCTTGATCAAGGGAGGCGAAGAGAGGGGAGGGTATGTCTTCAACGACGAGTTGATGGAGATCCTCAACATCGCCACGGAAGAACAGACGAAGCTTGTTTCCACTTTCTTCGAGAGCCATGGAATCTCCTTCCTCGACGAGAACGACCTTATGAAGGGCGAGGGGAGTATCGACCTCGAGGGGAAGACCATCAAAGGGGAGAAGATCATGGTCAGTGACGGGGAGATAGACCCCGTCAAGCTCTACCTCAAAGAGATGGGTGGAGTCTCCCTCCTGAACAGGGAAGGGGAGATCGAGATCGCCAAGAGAATCGACAAGTCTCAGAGCAAGATCGTTCGAGGCCTCTCCCGCTCTCTCATCGTGATGCACGAGATCGCCTTGATGAAGGAAGAGCTCGATCAGGACCCCTCTCTCTTCGAAAAAATCGTCGAGGAGGAGGAGGGGGAAGAGGGGCAAGAGATCAACCGGGAGGAGCAGCGCAAAGAGGCCTACAGGAAGATTGTGGAGATCCTGGAGTTGAAGGCCCAGATCGAAGAGCTCTACAAGGATGCGGACCCCTCTTTGCGCCGAGCCGAGTTGGAAGGACTCTTTAACAAAGTGGTGACCCTCTTCAGCAGCCTTCCCTTCACGAGCGATACGAACGGTCGCTTCATAGATGTTCTGAAGAACAAGGTTTCCGATTTCGAGCGGTTGGAAGATGAGATCGAATTCCTGACACTAACCATCAAGAGCGAGAAGAACGCCGAAGTTCTCAAGGGGCTGAGGAGCAGGAAGAAGGATCTGACCCAGCGCCTCAAGAGGCTCCAGGAGCAGGAGGGGACGACCCTGGAGGCTGCCAAGAAGTCTCTTCAGATCGTTCAACAGGCCCAAAAGGACCTAGAGACGGCCAAGCAGACTCTGGTGAAGGCGAACCTTCGTCTGGTCGTTTCGATCGCCAAGAAGTACACAAACCAGGGACTCCAGTTTCTCGACCTGATTCAGGAAGGGAACATCGGACTGATGAAGGCGGTCAAGAAGTTCGCCTGGCAGAAGGGTTACAAGTTCTCGACCTATGCCACCTGGTGGATCCGCCAATCCATCACCAGGGCCATCGCCGATCAGGCGAGGACCATCCGCATTCCTGTCCACATGATCGAGACTATGAACCGGATGAATCGGATCTCCCGAAAGCTTCTTCAGAAGCTTGGAAGGGATCCGAACCCTAAAGAGTTGGCCGAAGAGATGGAGATGCCGGAGGAGAAGATCCGCAAGATTCAAAAGATCTCTCTGGATCCGGTCTCCCTGGAGACGCCCATCGGTGAGGAGGATAACTCCCATCTGGGGGATTTCATCGCCAACGACGATGAGATGGCTCCTCCGGACACGGTGATTCACCGGACCCTGAGCGATGAGATAGACGAGTTGCTCAAGAACCTCACCGACCGTGAGGCCAAGGTTCTGAAGATGCGCTTTGGGCTCCAAGGTGAGAAAGAGCATACTCTGGAAGAGGTTGGCCAACACTTCAAGGTGACCCGTGAAAGAATCCGGCAGATCGAGGCCAAGGCGTTGAGAAAGCTGCGCCAATCTTCCCGTTCGAAGAACCTGAAACCCTTCGCCAAGTACTTCACCGGGACTCCCATCAAGAAGAGGGAGAGGAAGAAGAAGAGGGAAGAGGATGAGGTTTTGGGGCCCACCGAGGAGATCTCCGAAAACGAAGAGGTCTTCGAAGAGGATGATGATCTGGATGGAGAAGAGAGCTCAAAGGTCTCCTCTCCGGCGATCATCGACGACGATGTTTTTTAAAAAGCCGCAGATGACCCCTTGATGGTGGGTAGGATTTCGTTTACAATATTGCTCTCCTGTGGTGAGTGTAGCTCAATGGCAGAGCGTCGGACTGTGGATCCGAATGTTGGGGGTTCAACTCCCCTCACTCACCCCATCTTCTTGATCAAAAAGCCTCTTTTCGCAGGGCGCTTCTCCTCTCTTTCGTGTTCCGAGTCTCTTTCCCTATCCGGAAAGAGAAAAACCTTGGGAGCCTTTGACCTATGAACATCCTCTTCTTCTCCACCGTTCCGGAACCCTGGGGTGGAAGTGAAGAGTTGTGGGGCAAAACTGCAGTTCTTCTTAAAAGCCGAGGCCACCGTATAGCGGCGATTCCCTTCGCCAAAGAGCTCAACCATCCTCGTCAGAAGGAGTTGTGGCGGGAGGGTGTGGAGTTTCCCCCCTTTCCTCTGAAGTCTCTCTCCCTCTGGACGAGCGCCTACCGTAGGGGGCTTGTCCCTCTCCTCTCCCAACGGCCGCTTTTCTCCCTGGCTTGGACTCTGCTGGGGCTGAAGCCCGATCTGGCGGTTATCTCCCAGGGATGTAACTGGGACGGCGCCTGGATCGCGGAGGAGCTTTTTAAGAATTCTATCCCTTACATACTCCTGAGCCATAAGGCGACGGAGAGCTCATGGCCTTCGGATTCTCTCCTTCCCACCATACGCCTGGCCCATAGAGAGGCCCTTGCCTCCCTCTTCGTCTCGACCAGGACTCTGGAGCTGACGCAGTTCCAATTCTCCCTCTCCCTCCCTCAGGGGGGAGTCTTCCGCAACCCGATCCGCACCGACTCCTTGGAGCCGCTTGCTTGGCCTCTGGGCGATGAGTTCAGAATGGCCTCCATAGGTCGTTTCAACCTGATGGAGAAAGGGCAGGACAGGCTCTTGTGCTCTCTGGCCGGTTCACGTTGGAGGGAGAGGCGGTTCCATCTCTCCCTTTACGGCGATGGGATTCACAAAGAGACTCTGCGGGAAATGGTTGCCAGAAGCGGAGACCCCAGAATCACCATCGAGGGTTTTCAGGGGGACCTGGAAGAGATCTGGTCTAAAAACCACCTCCTTCTGCTCCCCTCACGGAGCGAAGGACTTCCGTTGACCCTCTTGGAGGCGTTTTGGTACGGACGTCCCGCAGTGGTCACCGATGTGGGGGGAAACTACGAGCTCGTCGAGGAGGGAAAGACAGGCTTTTTGTCCCCTTCAGCTGAGCTTTTCGGAGAGGCTCTGGAGAGGGCCTGGGAGGCGCGCCAATCTTGGCCGAATCTGGGCGAGGAGGCGGCTCGAAGGGTGAGAAGGTTCCAGCCGCCCCACCCGGAAAGAGATCTGGCCGATCTGATCGAAAGGCAGGCGGCTCTATGAAGCCCTCCCCCTTCGTCAGCGTCATCATCGTCAGCAGGAACAGGGCGGAGATGTTGGAAGAGGCCGTCGAGAGCGTTCTCTCTCAGACTCTCCTTCCCGGTGAAATCCTCGTCGTGGACGATGGCTCCGAAGACGACACCCGGGAGAGGATGGAGAAACGATCGGGCATTCTCTACTTCAGGCAGGTGCCGTCGGGGCAGGTTGTGGCCAGAAACCTGGGCCTCTCCAAGAGCAGGGGGGAGTACGTGGCCTTCCTCGACTCCGACGATCTCTGGAAGCCGAGGTT
>JAMOAD010000319.1 GCA_023621955.1 Acidobacteriota bacterium | reverse complement strand
GCTCTCTCCGGCCCAACTCTGGGAAGAGGTCAAGAAGCAGTTGAAGATGATCTTCTTCTCCATCTTCGACTGGACCGACGGGGAGTACTACTTCTTCGCAGGAACTCCGGAGATTACCGAGGCCATCGTCTTGAACGAAGACACCCCTTTCCTCATCCTCCAAGGGATCCGAAGCATCAACAACCTGGACCTCTTCGCCCATTATCTCCGTGAGAGGGGTTCCATCCTCGTTTTGAACGAAGAGAAGTTCAAGCGCCGCTCCATCTTCCTGGAACCCTACGAAGAGTACGTCGTCTCCCTGGTGAACGGACAAAAGAGCGTGGACGACATCGTCCGAAGCTCCGACATCGGCGAGGTGGAGACCCTAAGGGTCCTCTACATCTTGAGATGTTTCGATCTCGTCTCCACGGACAAACAGTTCCGCCTTCCCACGCCGGTCCCGATCCGCAACTCCGAGAAGGAGGAGCTGGTCAAGCTTATCGCCCGTTTCAACAAGATCTTCGCCTACATTTACCAGGAGATTCTGCGGGAAGTGGGCCCCATCGGGGAGCGGGTCATCGACAAGAACGTCTCGGAGGTCTTCTTCTACCGCAACGACGTCTTCCCCAACATCTCCTTGACCCGTACGGGGACTCTGGACGAAGAGGTTCTTCTGAAGGGACTCTGGACGATCCGTAAAGAGAAGAGACACACTCTCCTGGAAAAGTTTCTCGACGACCTTCTGATGGCCGAAATCCTCTCCGTCAAAAAGGTCCTCGGAGACGAGCATGAAGGGAAGATCATCTCCGTTGTCAAGGAGATGGAAGGTCAACCCTGATCGCTCTCCTCCAAGGATGAAACTCTCCGCATCCCCCTTCTTCGTTGTCCTAGGCGGCCCCACAGGAGTCGGAAAAAGCTCCGCCGCCATCGAGATCGCCCACCGCTTCGACGGAGAGGTTATCAATGCGGACTCCCGCCAGATCTACCGGGGCTTCGACATCGGCACCGGCAAGGTCACTCCCGAAGAGGCGAAGGGGATTCCCCACCATCTCTACGATGTCGCCGATGGAAGGGAAAGATTCTCCGCCTTTCGTTTCCTCACCCTCGCCGCCGAAAAGGTCCGAGAGATTCACGCCCGAGGCAAGCTCCCCCTGGTCGTAGGAGGAACGGGCCTCTACATCCGAGCCCTTCTCCACGGCCTCTTCGAGGAGACCGGAACCGATCCGGGGCTCCGCGCCCGTCTGGTGCAGAAAGCGGAGGAGGTGGGATGGGGAGCTCTCTACGCCGAGCTTCAGGGAGTCGATCCCTCCTACGCGGCAACCCTCTCCTCCAACGACCGGGTTCGCATCATCCGGGCCCTCGAGGTTTTCAAGACCTCGGGACGCCCTATCTCCGAGCACTTCCGGGAGACCCGTCCGCCGCTTCCGGAGTTCCGTTCCTTGAAGATCTTCCTCACCCAAGCCCGTGAAGAGCTCTACCGACGTATTGACGCCCGCGTAGAGGAGATGTTCCGACAGGGCCTCGAAGAGGAGGTGAGAAGGCTTCTCCAGGAGGGATACGACCCCTCTTGTCCGGGCTTCCAGTCCATCGGCTATAGAGATGTCCTTGAGTTCCTTCGGGGAGAGACGCCTAAGAGTGTGGCGCTGGAGAACATGCAGAGGTTGACGAGGAACTACGCCAAGCGCCAGATCGTCTGGTTCAAGAAGGAGAAGGGGTTTCTCCACCTTCCCGTCTCCCAAGGGGAGACCCTTCTAAGGCTGGTTCAAGAGGAGCTGTCCTGATGGAAAAAGCGATTCTCATAGGCATGACCTTTGGACTCCAACGACGCCGGGAGGCCGAAGAGTCCCTGGAAGAGCTGAAGGAGTTGACCCTCTCGGCGGGCGGTGAGGTTGTTCTCACCCTCCTTCAACACAGGGACCGCCCAGACTCCAAGTACCTCCTGGGAGAGGGCAAGGTAGATGAGGTCGCGGCTTTGCTGGAGACCCTCTCTCCGGAAGTCGTGATCTTCGACAACCGCCTCTCCCCTTCCCAGCAGAGGAACCTGGAACGGCGCTGGAACGTCAAGGTCGTCGACCGAACCCAGCTCATCCTCGACATCTTCGCTCAAAGGGCGAAGAGCAGGGAGGGGAAGCTCCAAGTCGAGCTGGCTCAGCTTCTCTTTCTCCTTCCCCGGCTGACAGGAAAGGGGACCTCCCTCTCCCGTCTGGGAGGAGGAATCGGAACCCGCGGACCGGGAGAGAAGAAACTGGAGTATGAACGCCGAAGCCTTCGCGACCAGATCGTCCGAATCAAGAACGAACTCAAGGAGCTCTCCCTGAGAAGAAGCCGAACCCGGGAAAACCGCCGCAAAAGTCCTCTCCCCGTGGTTTGCCTCGCCGGGTACACCTCCGCCGGCAAGAGTTCGCTCTTCAACCTTCTGACCCGGGAAGGGGCCCTCGTCTCTTCACGCCTCTTCTCGACCCTCGACCCCCTCACCCGTCTCGTGACCCTCCCCTCGGGCCTTCCCTTCCTCCTCTCCGACACCGTCGGGTTCATCCGCAACTTGCCCATCGAGCTTGTGGAAGCGTTCAAAAGCACCCTGGACGAGATTCTTTGCGCCGACCTGATCCTCCATGTGGTCGATTACAGCTCTCCTCAGGCGAAGGAGCAAGCGGAATCGGTCCGTTCGATTCTGGCGGAGATCTCCGCAGGACAGGTTCCCCTCCTACAGGTCAACAACAAGATCGACCTGATCGATTCCGGCTCTTCCCTCCTGGAAAAAAACTGCGGCGAGAGGCCAGAAGAGGTCTTCTTGTCTGTCAAGGAGAAACTAGGTGTCGAAGACCTTCTCCGTTCCCTGGACAGAATGCTCTTTGGCAACTTCAAACTTTATCGCTTTACACTGGAACACTCCAAAGAAAACATCCTCTCCTCCGTCGAAAAGAAAGGGTTCATCGTTCGCAAGACGGCCGTCCCCCAAGGGTGGGCGGTCGAGGTTTACTTGAAATATGAAGATATGTTACAATTTTTTCCCAAGTTCACGGGAAAAGGCGACTGACCATGAAAAAAACGACTGGACTCACCCTCTCCATCTTTCTCTTTCTCGCTCTCACCCTCTGCTCCTGTGCGAAGAGAGGCGGGGAGATCAACCTCTGCCTGGACGGAGCCCAAGGACTCTCTCAAGACGGATGGAGCCGCCTACAGAAGGGAGAAGCGGGGAAGGCCCTGGCCCTTTTCGAAAAGATCGACGACCCTTACCAACGTTGGCTGGGATCGGGCTACGCCTACCTTCTGCAGGGGAAGAGGGAGAAGGCCCGGGAAGCCTTCCGTTACGCCTTGGCGAAGAAGGAGAGCTTTTCCGTTTATTGCGGCCTCGCCCAGAGCGAAGACCACCCCAAGGGGAATCAGGAGAACGCCTTCTCCTTCTACCACAAGGCGGCCTCCCTCAACCCTCAAGACCCCTTCGTGAAGGAGCGTTTGGCCCAATTGCGCACCTCTCTCCTGCAACGTCTCTCCGCCCAGATTGAGACCCTGGCCAAGGATTCTCCCGAGCGGGAAGCCCTGATTCTCAAAATCCTCTACGTCGCCCCCGACGCAAGCCTCTACCGTTCTGAGCTGATCCACTACTACTTCGACAAGGGGATCATGAAAGAGGCCATCGACCACTACAACACCCTCCTGAAGTATGCCAAACCCGACCAAAGCCTCCGGGTCGTCTACGCCAACGCCCTCTACAACGAAGGGATCTACTCCAGCGCCCTGACGGCCATGGAGGAGCTCTTCAAAGACTACCCCGACAACAGGGAGTACGAGAGGCTCTACTACAACTGGAAGGCCAAAGTCGATGCCCTCAAGGCCCAGCCCTACGTCAAGAACCTCTCCTCCCAGGCTTCGGTGACCAGGGCCGAGGCGGCCACCTTCCTCTGGGTGAAACTTCACGAAACCATCGAGGGAATCCCCGCCCGCGCGGAGATCCTCTTGGATATCGACACCCACTGGGGGAAGGAGTTCATTCAGAAGGTCGTCTACGCCGGCCTCATCTCTCCCGAGGACAACCACACCTTCGTCCCGGAGAAGAGCTTCTCCCGTTGGGAATTGGCGACTTTCTACGCCCGGCTCGCCAAAGAGCTCAAGATCGAACCGACCAACAAGGGTAAGACCGTACTCAAGGATGTTCCCGCCTACCATCGCCAACGCAAGGAGATCGAGAACGCGGTGGCCTTGGGAGTTCTCCTCCCCGATGGAGCTCAGCGGTTCTCCCCTGGAAGAAGCGTCAGCGGAAAGGAGCTGGCTGAGAGCGTCGACCGCTTCTCCCAGCTGATCCGGAAAAGATGAAGAGATTCTCCCGTAAAGACGGCAGAAGCGGAAGGTTTCTCACCCTTCCCAACCTTCTTACCCTTCTCAGGCTTCTTCTGATCCCCCCCATCCTCCTCGCCCTCCTCTACCGCTCCTTCAAGGTCGCTTTCGCCCTCTACGCCTTGGCCGCGACCACGGACTGGGTCGACGGGTACCTGGCGCGAAGAATCCGTCAGACCTCCCGGCTCGGCCTCATCCTCGATCCGATCGCGGACAAGCTGCTCTCTTTCGTCTCCCTGGTGGCTTTAACGGTCCCCTCCCTGGGTTACTCCAACCCCCTTCCACTCTGGTTCACGGTCTTGATCCTCTTCCGGGACATCTTCCTCCTGGTGGGCATCATCATTCTCTACTCGATGATCCGGAGGATCTCCATCAAGGTTCACGCCCTGGGAAAGGCGAGTACCTTCTTCGAAGATGTCTCTCTCTTCCTGGTCTTCCTCCTCAACGCCTTGAACCGTCCCGCGCCTCTCCTCTTCGTTCTCTACATCATCACACTGGCCCTCGCCCTCCTCTCCTTGGAGGGGTATGTCCGGTACGCTCTCAAAGAGGCTAGGCACCGCGCCAAGAACAAGCATGTACAGAGACCGTGAACCGGTTTATCACTTCGTCGCCTTCTGCCTTCTCTCCCTCTTTCTACTGGTAGCCTTCTCCCTTTACAAACCCTTCTTAACCCCTCTGATCATCGCTTTCCTCCTGACCTATCTCCTGGACCCTCTGGTTAAGAGACTCGAAAGAAAGACGAACCTCTCCCGAACCTTCTGGTCTCTCACCCTGGTCTTCCTCTTGATCTTCACCATCGGCCTCCTCGTCCTGCTTCTGACGCCCCTCCTCCTCTCCCAACTCGAGGAGTTGGGAAAACGCCTCCCCGACTATGTCACCGCCCTCAACTCCTCCCTTTCGTCCCTCTTCCGGCGGTTGAACCAGAAGTTCCACCTCAACTGGCAGGCCCACTTCAACCTCTCCCAGGAGCTCCAGGTTCAGACCGGAGGTCTCTTCTCCTCCCTCTCCACCTTCGCCGCCTCCCTCTTCACCAACATCAGCCTTTTCATCTTCTTCCTCATCTCCCTGATTCTGGTCCCCCTCTTCACCTTCTACCTCCTCAAGGAACTGCCGAAGATCAAAACCTTCTTCATCGGGATCCTTCCCCCTTCCGCCCGGCTCTCCCTCCTGAAGAAAGCCCATGAGCTCAACCTGGTCGTGGGGGCCTTCCTCAGGGGACAACTCATCATCTCCCTGATCCTGGCCCTCCTCTACTCCCTGGGGTTGACCATCATAGGGGTCCCCTTCGCCGCCCTTCTGGGGGTCTTCGCCGGCCTCGGCGACATCGTCCCCTACTTCGGCACCCTGGTCGGGTTCCTTGCCGCCGTTGCTCTCTGTCTCCTCTATGCCCTACCCTGGACGACCCTTCTCCTTCTCGTCCTTGTCTTCACCGGCGTCAAACTCTTCGAGAACTGGTTCCTCTACCCCCGAATCATGGGCAAGAAGATCGGCGTTCACCCCCTCATCATCATTCTCACCCTCCTGCTTGCAGGAAGGTACTTCGGCTTCATCGGCCTCCTCCTCGCGGTCCCCTACGCTGGCGCCTGTAAGCTCTTTCTCTCAGATCTGATCAAATGGTACAGGGAACGGTACCTCCCAGGCGGTTGAGAGGGAATCGGTCGGCGTCGGGAGAGCGGACAAACCCGCGGGAAGGGATCGACGAGACGGCGGTCGGATCCGGGTAACCTTCATGGCCCGGTGGGGCGGAGCTCTCTCCGGAAAGAACCTTTGGAAAAACCCTCCCCGCTACGTGAGAGGTTCTCTTTACTCCAGAGTATACCTCTTCTCGGTTTCCACGGGCTCCACGTTGGGAAAGATTCTCTTGAGTTCGAGCTTCAGGTTGTTTCTGGCCTCGGTTTC
>JAMOAD010000201.1 GCA_023621955.1 Acidobacteriota bacterium | reverse complement strand
CAAGCCGCCGGAGAGTACCTGGGAAGGATCCTCCTTCAGAAGGGTTACCTGACGCCTCTCCAGCTGAGCGGAATCCTTGAGAAGCAGCAGAAGAGAATCTTCGCCTCCGCCTTGGAATCCTCTTCGGGGGAGTACAAGTTTTTCAACGAGGAGCTCCCCGCACAGATGACCCCCTTGAACCGTGATCTCATGGAGATGATCAAGGAGGGGATCTACGGGTGCCAGGATCGTCGGACCGTCCTGGCCTTGGTCGGCGGCCTTCAGGACCGCTACGAAGTGAAGGAGACCGAGGCCGCCTACTGTGGGGAGCGGGAGCTGAAGGTGCTTCAGCTCGTGGAGGAGAAGGGAGTTCTCTCCGAGGTTCTTCAGAACTCCTTCTTCGATGATTTTACCACTCTGAAGATCATCGCCTTTCTCCTGACCACCGGAGTGATCGCCCCGCGAATCGCCGCCCCCGGCCTCTCGGACTTTTCCCTCACCGTCGACGAGAAGATGGAGGCCTCGGCGGAGGAGTTTTTTCAGAAGCGGCGTGGGCAACCTCTGGCCTGGGACTTCCCTCCGGACCAGAACCCCCTCTCCTCTCCCCTTCCCTCCGACCTTCCCACCCGGGAATCCTTTCCTCCCCCTCCCGCGGGGGACTCTTTCCCCCTTCCCGAGGCGACTCTGCCCCCTTCCGCCTTCTCCTCCTCGCCGGTCGAGGGGTTTGACCAGGGGCTGGAAGAGGAGGAAGAGGAGTCCGAGGAGCCCTCTCCCTTCAAGAAGGCCTTCCTCTACGGTTCTCTGATGGTGATCGCCGTTCTCATGGGTGGCGCCTTCTACCTCTTCCAGAGTTCCCGGAAGATCGTCGCCACACCCCCTAAGCCACCGGTTCAGGAGAGGGTGGTCGAGAAAAAGCCATCCCTTCCTCCCTCGACTCTTCCCGATAACAAGGGAGGCGATCAGAAGCCCGTCCAGTCCTTGCCGACGCCGACGGAGGCGAAGGCCGGCTCTCAAAAGGTGGAGGAGCCATTCCCCGTGCCGGGGGACACAGAGGCTCCCTCTCCGGAAGCTTCGAAGAGTCAGCCTGTTCCCGTCGTACCGCCTAAGGGGGAGAAGAGGGTCCCCGAGAAGAGGGTTGAGACGCCTCCTCCGCCCGCTTCACAGGAGAAGGAACCCACCAGAGTGCTTACGAAGCCGGGAACCCTGCCGGACCACCGTGCCCTTCTGAGGAGAGGGGACTTCGAGGGGGCCTCCCGGGCCTATAAAAACTCCCTCGGGAACCTTGAAACCTACTACACGGTCCGCCTTGAAGTCGATTGCACCGCCGCCGCCTTGAAGGATGCGGTCACCCAGGGGGGGCTCAACCTCAATCTCTTCCTCCTTCCGAAAAAGATCAGAGGGAAGAGTTGCCATGCCGTCCTCTGGGGTCTCTTCCGAACCCGTGCCGCCGCGGAGGGGGCCATTCAAAAACTTCCGGACTTCTTCCGTCTCCAGAAACCCTCTCCTGAAGCGGTTCTCCTCGGCGATTATCTAAAATAACCACCTTTTCTCCTTTCCTCTGCAACCTTTTTGTCTCGGGGAGGCTCTTATGGGTATGGAAGGTTTAGTGGAGAGGTTGAAGCGAAGGGATGAAAAGGCCTTCGAAGCGGTGATGGGTCACTACAAGGATCCTCTCTTCCGCTTCCTCCTCTCCATGGTCGGGAAGTCCGACTTAGCGGAGGAGCTGACCCAAGAGACCTTTGTTCGGCTCTACTTCCATGTGAACTCTTTGAAAAGTGATTTTCTCAAGGCTTGGCTCTACCGGGTAGCCGGGAACCTGGCCCGTCAGGAGTTTCGTAAGCGGAAACTGCTCGGGTTCTTCTCTTTTGAGAGGGAAGAAGAGGCGCCGGGGGTCATGGGAGACGAAGAGGCGATCAACCTGAGGAGGATGATCGACACCCTTCCCGGTCCCTATCGAGTCCCCTTCGTCCTGAAAGAGGTGGAGGAGTGGTCCTTCGAAGAGATAGCGGAGACCTTGGGAAAGCCTGTAGGGACGGTGAAATCCCTTGTCTCCCGGGCCAGGGAGAAGTTGAAGGGTTCAGAAAAACGAGAAAATATACACGAGAGAGAGGAAAGCCATGAAGAATAGGCTAAGAGACTCCCGACCTCTCTTGCAAGAGGGGTTTGAGAAGAGAGTTTGGGAAGAGATCGGACGAAGGAAGGTTCGGCGGAAGGTCGTCAGGACGACGGTCCTCTCCCTGTTCTTCGTCGCGGTTGTTTTGATTGTTCTCTTCGGTTTGCCGGGGAAAGAGACCTCCAAGGTTCAGGCTTCGAAACCTGCCGATAGTGTCGTAAAAGAGGAAGTCCCCTTGGTGGAAGAGGTTTACGCAGCCTCTTACGATGAGAATACCGATTATCTTTTGGAAGACGTTTCGGAAAGTCCTTCCAAGAAAGCGACCCTTTAATCAGAGGAGGCAAAAATGAATAGAATGAGAACGAAAGGGATCCTCCTGGGGATCCTCGCGATGGGCGCGTCTTTTTTCCTCTCCGGGGAGCCTTTGGCGCCGGAGAAGATCAAAGTTACCGTGGATAGAACTCTTCCCTCTCTCGTGAAGGTTGTTGCGGAGAACGGGAAAAGGTATGCCGTCACAGGAATCGCCCTGGAACCGGATGTGGTGGTGACCAGCGGCATGGTGACACGTTTCGACAACAACAAGCTCTATGTGATCGTGGAAGACCGTCGGGAGAGAACGAGCAAGACCAAGGAGGGGAAGACCTTCTTGTCCGTTGAGGTTAAATCTTCCCGGTACAGCGCCTCCCTCTGGGGACGCGATCAAGAGAGCGGCTTGGCTTTCCTTAAGGTGGAAAAAAGGGTTCTTAAGCCTCTGAAGGCTTTCGCGAAAGCTTCGGGTGGTGAAAATGTGGTCCTCCTGGGGTACTCCGCCGGGGACGAACGATGGATCTACGAAGGTGTTGTCAGCTCCCTGAAGGGCGACAGAATGATCCTCAACGCCCCGGCGGTACCCGGTTCTTCCGGAGGCGCCGTCCTCAACGAGCGAGGCGAGCTTGTGGGAATCATCCGGGGCCGTTTCGGCTTCGCTCCGGGTGGCGACTTCATCCTCCGTGAGAGCGGAAGGGAGTACACGGTCAAGGCCCCCCGGGAGGGGAGCGGCCGTTCCTTTACCTATGCAGTTCCCTCCTCTATGGTCATCTTCCTTCAGGGTCAGCTGAAGAAGTACGGGACACTGAAGAAGGGATGGTTGGGTGTGACCTTTCAAGCCTACGACGGAAAGGTGGTCGTCGAGAAGGTTGTGAAGGGCTCTCCGGCGGAGAAGGGGGGAATCCGAGTGGGCGACAGGCTCCTCGAGATGGATGGAATCCAGATCTCTTCCGCCGAAGACCTGGGGGCCGCCATACGGCGAAGCCATCCCAAGGCCACGTTGAAGATACGCGTGAACAGGCAGGGATCCGTTAAGAACCTGACCGCCGTGCTGGGGGAGAGATCCCAGGAGAACGTCGGGGATTGGTTCTGGAACGAAGGGACGGGCTGGGAATTTTCCATGCCTCTCACGGAACGCGTGGAGATCCCCCCTGTTCCCGATATTCCGGATGTTTTCGTGCGGTTTACCGGGCCGAGGGTTCTGGGGATAGACGCCCTGGAGTTGACTCCCGAACTGGCGAAAAACATGAAGATTCAGGATGGTTACGGGCTGTTGATCTCCACGGTTTTCTCCGGATCCGCGGCGGCCAAGGCGGGCCTTCTGGTGGGAGACGTGCTTTTGAAGGCCGACGGCGTTCCCCTCAAGGGGATCGACGATCTGAGAGGGGTCCTCTCCAGGAAAGAGAAGGGAAAGGTTGTCCTGGACCTTTACAGGAACGGGGCCTTAAAAAGGCTTGACGCTTACCCCGAGAAGAACAAGGAGTACGAAGCCGAAATCGCCCCTCTCAAGAACAAGCTTCGGGAGCTCTCGATCAGGCTGAAGGGTGACAAGGCCCTGAACAGGAGAATCCAGGAGCTTCAGAGGGAGATGGGACGGCTGGTCCGCGAGATCTCCCAGGAGCTGAGGAGGGAGATCACCTCCGAGAAGGTGAAAAAGAATGTGGAGGCCAGGGTGGATTCCCTCAAGAGGGAGCTGGACAAGATCGAAAAGAGTTTTAACGAGACTCTGGATCAGCTGAACGAAGAAGAGGAGGAGGCGGAGAAAGACTGAAGATCAGCTTTTCCCCCCCAACCTCGCGGGGGCTCCTCCCATCCTTGAAAGACCGGCGCGGACTCGAGGGGATGGAGAAGGGGCCCCCGTTTTTTTTAGGTGGGGCTTCTCACAGTCCTGAGAAAAGGGTATTCTTCCCTCTTGCCTCTCGGCAAGGACGTTGGCCCGTCTTGGAGAGCCCAAGAGATCGGAGAAAGGAGAGAAACGATGACCAACAGGAAGATCACCATGGGCCCGGACAAGAAGATCGCCCTGGTGGCCCATGACAACAAGAAGAGGGACCTGATCGAGTGGGCGAAGTTCAACAAGAAGCTTCTCTCCCACCACAGACTCTATGGGACTGGAACAACCGGCGAGATTCTGGAAAAAGAGGTGGGCCTGGAGGTGGAAAGACTCCAGAGCGGTCCTCTTGGGGGAGATCAACAGATCGGGGCGAAGATCGCCGAAGGGGAGATCAACTTCCTCATCTTCTTCTGGGACCCCTTGGAGCCTCAACCCCACGACCCGGATGTCAAGGCCCTCCTGAGGATGGCCGTGGTCTGGAACATCCCTATCGCCTGCAACAGGAGCTCCGCGGATTTTCTGATCTCTTCACCCCTGATGGACAAGGAGTACGATCGCCTTGTCCCCGACTACGGCGGCTACAGAGGGAGGCGGATCTCCGGCGTCGAAAGGTGACCCTTGTTGCCGGGGTCTCAGCTCTGAAACTCCAGTTTGACCCCTGGGACCACCCAATCGATGTGGACGGGGACATCGTTCTTTCCCCCCATGGAGAAGCTGTTCCCGTTGGCGAAATGGGCTGATCCGGCGATCTTCTCGGCGGTCAGGGCGCTCCATCCCTTCTTGGCGATGTACTCCGCCGTAAGGTTGGGGTTGGTGCCGATTCCCAGTTCCGCTAAAACCTCATACCCTGGGGCTCCGAAGAGATGGGGACGAACCTTCTCCTCGGCGAACTTCTCGGCCTCCGGATTCTCCCCCTCCACGGAGACGAACCGTCCCCCCTGGACGGTGAACCTGAGGGGGTAGGGGAGGGGGGCGTTCCCGCCCCATCCGGCGGGAACGGTAAAGAAGCCGTTGCTCTTTCCGAGGTGTACCGGTGGGGCGTAGGCTTCGGCGCCGGGAAGGTTTCCCCATTTGCCGGGGGTATCGAGGACGCCGCTGGATACGTGAACGTTCTCCCTGTCGATTTCGACAACCATCTCCGTGCCCGGGGCGGTGATCTTGACGAACTTGGCCTTGTGGAGCCTCTCGGCGGTCTCTTCGGTGATTCTCTTGATCTCCCTGTAGTCAACGTTCATGGGACCATCCTCTTCGAAGAGCTCCAGAGTGAACCCGGGCATGGATGCTACCCGAGCGCCTCTGGCGGAGAGACTCTTCCGGAAGTGGGTGTGGGTCAGGGAGAAGGGGGTCGTCAGGAAGAAGATCTCGCCGTGAGAGGACCTCTCCAGGAGCTCCTTGGGAGCGTCGGCCCCGTTTCGGGCCTCGGTGGGGGTGTAAGAGAGGAGGTCGGCGGAGATCCCTTCGTTCTGGAAGACCCTGAGCATCCTGTCGGCCAGGGAAGAGGAGCGTCGAAAACCCTTTCTCAGAGATTTATCGAAGAGAGGGTTCCAGTCCTGAACGATGATGATGACCTTCTCCCCGTAGTGGTAGCCCATGTTGATCGAGAGGGCGTTCAGTATAGCTTGATCGACGATGTTCATCTTGATCCTCCCAAGAAAAGACGTCTCCCTTCATTATAGAGGAAAGGGGGGAGAAAGAAAAGGAGGGCGGCCCTTCAAGGGCCGCCCTCCTCGTTATCTTCTCTTCGGTTAAACCTTGAAACGGCTCACCTTGCTCTGGATCTCCTCCGCCTGCTCCTGGAGGTTCTTGGCGGTCTGGGCGAGCTGGGCAACCCCGGAGGCGTTCTGTTCGATGGCCTGGGAGAAGGCGTGGATGTTCCGGGTGATGTCTTCGGCGGTGGAGGTCAACTCGGTGACCGATGAGGCCACCTGCTCTCCCAACTCCACGGATTTCATCGCCCCTTCCCGGATCTCCACGAGAACCTTGGTGGAGTCTTGGGAGATCTCCTTGCCTACGCTGACCTCTTTGCGGGTCTCGTCCATGGCGGCCACGGCGCCCTGGGTCTCCTTCTGGATTCCCCGGATGATGGAGCCG
>JAMOAD010000307.1 GCA_023621955.1 Acidobacteriota bacterium | reverse complement strand
CTCGAAAAAGCGCTTACCGACTCTTTCGCCAAAGGCGAGAGCGAGTGTGGAGGTTGAGAGAATGAAAGAGTACAAGGTCGATAAAGCCGGGTTTCAGGAGGCGGTTCAGGGCTCGACCCTGGTGGTGGCCGATTTCTTGAGCCCCTTCTGCGGTCCCTGCAAGAAGGTTCACCCCCTTCTGGAGGAGCTGGAGAGTCGTTACGAGGGGAAGTTCCGTATCCTTGAGGTGGACATCACCGAGGAGAGCGATCTGGCCATGGAGCAGGGAGTCCTCTCGGTTCCCACCCTGATTCTCTTCCGAGACGGCAAGGAGCTGGATCGGAACATCGGACTTCCCAACCCAAAGGCGCTGGAGAAGCTAATCTTGAAACACCTGGGGTGAAGAGGAGGCGGACCCGGGCGTTCGGCCCGGTTCCACCTCTCATCTAGGGCCTTCTCTTAGAGTTCCCCTCTCTGGACGCCTTCCTCCGGTTGGGGAGGGGGCGGAGGAGCGAAGTCGGGTTTTCCTTTGAACATCCCCGGGAGACCCTGGGGGGGCTGAAAGTCCTTCATCTTCTTCAGAGTCTCCTCGGGAACGGCGAAGAGGAGCTTGGTTCCGTCCTTCTCCTTGACGATGGTCAGGGAGTCCAGGAGGGAGGAGGCCTCCTTGTTCCCTCCCAGGGAGAGGAGGGCCTTCCCGGCGGTCAGAAGCTCGGAGACCTTTTTGTTCCAACCCTCGTCGGAGGAGATGAGCGTGATCTCTCCCTTCAGCGTGGCGTTCTCATGGTCCACGTACCCGTAGATTCCCTTCAAGGAGGAGAGGTTGAAATCCTGGGGACCCTTGGCTCCAGAGAGCTCCTTGGGAAGGGGAATCTTCTCCCAGAGAGCCACTCCCCAGAAGAGCGACTTGGGGTTGATCTTGGACAGGTAGGGCTTGAAACGGGCCTCCTTGGCCGCGCTCGCCCCCTTCCCCTTGGAGAGGTCGATGGCCTGCTTCACCCGGTTCTCGCTTCCCACGGCCAAAATCCAGGGGTCGACGAAGGCGAGGGCCATGAGCGGGTTCTCCCCCTTCTCCGTCCGGGGGGAGGTGTCCTTGATCAGGAAGAGGGTCTTCCCGTTGTAGGACGTCTCTTGGGGTTTGTCGGTGGCGTCCGCCTCCCTGAGGGCTTTCTTGAGCCTCTGGGCGTCGTATTTAAGGTTCAGCAGGAGGAGCATCTGCACGTTCTTGTCGTCCGGGGCTCCCGAGGCTCCGGCGAGGACGCCGTAGAGATCCTTCTTCGGATCGATTCCGGCCTTGGTCATGAGAGCCTCGAAGTCGTCCTTGGACGGCTTCCGGTCAGGCTTTTGGGAGAAGTTCTTGCTCAACGGCTCCAGGGCGAAAGCTTTGGTCGCGTCGGCCCAGAAGATCATGGGAAGGTCGCCTGGCATCGCCTTGAGAAGGGCCATGGAGCCCATTCCCGCCTTGCCTTTGACGGCGCCGGAACAGGCGATGAGGGCGATAAAGAGGAACGGAAGGAAAAGGGCAAGAAGAGTCTTCTGTTTCATCGGTTCACCTCCGGAAACATCACACAGTTAAGAACGGAAAAAGCGGGAGAAAAGTTCACCCTTACCCCACTACTCTACCAAAAAGGGGGAGAGAGTGGTAGGATGGAACAAAATTCCTCTCTCTACGTCTGGAGAACTATGAACGATTCTCTCTTGCTTCTGAAAGACATCTCTTACAGCTATGGAAAAGTGAAGGCCCTGGACGGGGTCAACCTTCTCCTTACCCCAGGGGTCTACGGGCTTCTGGGTCCCAACGGTGCCGGCAAGAGTACCCTCATGAAGCTTCTCCTGGGGTTCCTTCCCTTTCAAACCGGGGAGGGGAGCCTCCTGGGTTGCGATGTCCGCAGGGAGAAAGCCCTTCTGCGGCGAAGGGTCGGCTATATGCCCGAGGGGGAGTGCCTGGTGCCCGAGATGAGCGGAGTCGAGGTGACCGCCTACCTCGGGGAGCTCAGCGGCATGGAGGGGACGGAGGCGATGAAGCGGGCTCACGAGGTGCTCTACTACGTTGGCTTCGGCGAGGAGAGGTACCGGAAGGCGGCGACCTACTCGACCGGGATGAAGCAGAAGCTGAAGCTCGCCCAGGCCATCGTCCACGATCCCCCTCTCCTCTTCCTCGACGAGCCGACCTCGGGGATGGACCCCCAGGGCCGCAAGGAACTGCTGGAGCTTGTCCGCGAGATGGCCGCTCTGAAACGGATGAGCATCCTCTTCTCCACGCACCTGCTGCCGGATGTGGAGGAGACTTGTGATCGGGTCATCGTCCTCCACCGGGGGCGGGTCCTGGCCACGGAGGCGCTTTCGGTCCTGCGGGAGAGAAACGGGGACGCCGTGGAGATCGAGACTGTCGGTCCCAGGGAACCTCTTCTGGAGAGGCTCGCCCGGGAGGGGTGCCGTTCGGCGGCCATGGAGGGGGAGAGGGTCAGGGTTGTCCTCCCCAAGGGGCTCCCACCCTCCCGCATCTGGACCCTGGCGGGGGAGGCCGATACACCACTGCGCCGCTTCCAACCCGTCAAGAGCACCTTGGAAGAGCTCTTCCTGGAACTTCTGGAGAAAAGCGATGGAAATTAGAGAGACCGGATACATTCCTTGGCAGGGAACTCTGCAGGAGTCGGGCTGGCGGGGCTGGCCCATCTTCAAACACGGCGTGATAACGGTCTTCCAGAGAAAGAAGGCCAAGCTCCTCTTCGCCTTCGCCGCCCTTCCCTTCCTGATCTTCGCCGTGGCCGTCTACGCCTCCCTTAGGCCGGAGTTGCGGATGATGACCCACATGGTCAAGGAGTTGAGCAGCGATCTCTCCATATTCCATACCTTCTACACCAACAACTTCCTCCTCTTCACCTTGGCCATCCTCGCCCTCTTCTCCGGGGGGGACGCGGTCGCCCTGGACAGGAAGCACAACGCCTTCCCCCTCCTCTTCGCCAGGCCCTTGAGCCGGTTCGACTACCTGACCGGGAAGTTCTCCTACATCCTCTTCTACATCCTCCTCTTCAGCCTCGTCCCGGGGCTTCTTCTCCTGACGATCAAGGTGGTCTTCAGCGGCTCCTTGAGCCTCTCCCTCAGGCTCGTCTTCGCGGCCTTGGTCTACCCCCTGGCCCCGGCACTCCTCTTCGGTTCCTTGACCCTGGGCTTCTCGTCGGTCACAAAAAACGAACACGTGGCCAAGGTTTCGATCTTCGGCTTCTACGTCGCCTCGAACATCCTCTCCAACATCGTCCTGCCCGGACGGCTCTTCACCCGTTCCAACCTGGGCTTCCTCTCCCTTCAGCAGAACCTCAAGAGGTTCGGCAACCTCCTCTTCGGCTTCGGGGGGGAACCAGCGTGGAAGGGGCTCCTCGCGATCTTGATCATCTTCTTCTGGAGCGGACTCGCCCTCTGGATCGCCTACCGCCGAATCGGGAAGGAGGGATGAGATGACGACAATCATAGAGACCGAAGGCCTCTCGAAGTGGTACGGCCCTGTTCTGGGCGTAACGGATCTGAAAATCCTTGTAGAACCTGGAATCACGGGGCTCTTGGGGCCCAACGGGGCCGGAAAGAGCACCTTTCTCAAACTCGTGGCGGGACAGCTCAAGCCGAGCGCCGGGAGAGTCTCGGTCTTCGGGGAGAACCCCTGGACGACACCGGAGCTCTTCCGCAAGATCGGATACTGCCCAGAGGCCCAGGGGCTCTACACCGACCTGACCGCCCGGGAGAGCCTCCTCTTCCTCCTCCGCCTCCACGGTTACCGGGAGGCCGAGGTGGAGAGCAGAACCCTGCAGGCCCTGGAAGCCGTGGGGCTGGTCGATCGGGCGGACCGGCGCGTGGAGACCTACAGCTTCGGGATGAAGCAGAGGCTGAAGATCGCCCTGGCCTTGGCCCACGATCCGGACCTGCTCCTCTTCGACGAACCCCTCAACGGCGTCGATCCCCTCTGGCGCATCCGCCTCACCGCCCTCTTCGAGAGCCTTGCCTCCCGGGGTAAGACCCTCCTGGTCTCCTCCCACATCCTTCCGGAGGTGGAGGCCATGACCAGGCAGATTCTCCTGATCCACCAGGGGAAGGTCTTCGCCCAGGGGGAGATCCCCGCCATCAGGGAGCTCATCGACACCCATCCCCACAGGGTCTCCCTCAGGGTGGATCGGCCCCGGGAGATGGCCAAGCTGCTCCTGGAGAGCTCCTCTCTGGAGGGGCTTCAGTTCCAACCCCAACAGGAGGAGCTTCTCAACCTGACCGTGACCAACAGGGAGAAGTTCTACGCCTTCCTCCTGGAGGTGGTCGTCCGGCACGGTTTCAACGTTGAGGAGATGGTCTCCACCGACGACAACCTCCAATCGGTCTTTGACTATCTTGTGGAGAGAAAACGATGATGGCCTTTTTGAAAACCGCCGTTCCCGGCTTTACAACGATTCTCTTCCGGAAGAAGAGGACAAGGATTCTCGTGGCTCTGGCCCTGCTCCCCTGGGTGGTCGTCTCCATCGTCAAGATCGTCGGCGGGCTGAGCCCTTCGCTCTCCTTGACGGCGGCCCCCCTCTTCTCGGAGTTCGTCATGACCTTCTTCGTGCAGTTTTTCATCCCCCTGCTGGCGGTCTTGGCGGGATCTTCCCTGATCAGGGACGAAGTGGAGGAGAAGACCCTCTCTTCGCTAACCTGCAGACCCGTCTCCAAAGGGAACCTCTTCCTGGCCAAGTTTCTCTCGTCGGCGCTCTTCTGGTGGGCGGTCCTGCTGACGGCCGTGACGGTCTCCTTCCTGATCGCCTACTTCGGCGACTACTCCCTCTTCGTGGTGACCAAAAGGTTCCTTCCCGCTCTGGCGGCGGCCCTTCTGGCCTACCTTGCCTACTCCTCCCTCTTCTCCTTCCTGAGCACCTTCGTTCCCAAGACGGTGATTCTGGGGATCTTCTTCATCTTCGGGTGGGAGTCGGTGGTGCAGTACTTCCCCGGATCGACCCAGAAGCTGACGGTGGCCCACTACGTCAAGTCCCTTCTCCCCCCGGCGCCCATGGCGAACAGTTTCCTCTTGGTTCAGCTGGAGCCGAGTTCGAAGCTCTGGTCCCTCACGGTTCTCCTGGGCCTCTCCCTCCTCTGCCTTCTCCTGGGGGCCTTTCTCTTCTCCCGTAAGGAGTACAACGCCTAGAGGGCTTCACGAAGGGGGAGGGGAACTTCCCGGATCGGGAAGTTCCCCTCTTTTTGACAAAAACAATAGCGTTATTTATTCACTAAAAGGATATCAGTAGGTCCCGAAAGTGGTATTGACAAAATAAAGTCTTGCTGGTTTTGTCAATACGTGCACTTCCGTTATGGCTTCTTCTTCGGGATGTTGGGAAGGCTCTGGATGACCTGGCCCTTCTCGTCCAGGAAGTCCAGCTTGGGCTCCCCCGCCGGGGTGACGGTGATCATGATCCTCGGGCGTCCCTCCTTGTCGGCGAGAATCACCGCGGAAGCGCTCCCTCCGGTCCGTCCTACGAAGAGACGCGGGATCTGTCTTCCCCCCGCCTCTTTCCACTTCTCTCGCAGGGCCGCTTTTTCGGGACCTTCCGGGGCGTTCTTGTAGGCTTCGTAGAGGGGCTCGTAATCCTTGGCCAACCCCCGGTCGAAGATCCGAAGCCCGGTCTGCATGGACCCCTCGGCCTCGTAGTGGCCGAGGGCCAGCTGCTGGTCTCCGCCGAAACGGTCCATGGAGAAGTGCATTCCCGCGTCCGCCTTCCCCTGCTGGTCGGGCTTTCCCTTGAAGATCAGGCCGCCGCACTCGTCGCCGACGGTGTTGAAGAAGATGAGGCCGGGCATCTCCCCCCGATCGCTCTTGATGGTTTTTCCGTTGACCACGGGGTCGGGAAGCCTTTTGCTGTTGGCGATCACCACCGCGGGTTTCCCGTTGGCTTCGACGACGTTGATACGCTCGACGTCGATTTCGGTGAACCGCGCCCGCCCCTCCTTCTCCATGGCGGCCGTGAGAAAGAGAGCCACCACCGCCAGAGAGCCGAGGGCCAGAGCCCTCTTGAGCAGACGGTTCTGCTGTTGAAGTTGCTTGATGAGATCGTCGTTCATGGATCGCTCCTTAGTGTCGCTTGGGGTTTTTGATAAGAGCGGCCGAACTCTGCCCGGCCCCTTTTCAGCCGTTTTCAGGCAGTGCTCTGCCGATCTCTGATGATACACCAAGAGGGTTTTTTCCCAAAGCCGCTTCAGGCAGAAGGCTCCTGCCGGGGCTCGCGCCTCTCCTTGCCGGGAGGGATTACAGCGGTTCCGACGGGGGGAGAACCTCCTCGTCTTCGACCCTCCAGGCCGGATCGACGATGCAGAGAAAGACCAGGTCCACCGTGCCGGTGTTGCGGATGAACTGGGTGGAGTGGGGGGGGATGTAAACCGCCTGACCCGGTCGAACCAGGG
>JAMOAD010000072.1 GCA_023621955.1 Acidobacteriota bacterium | reverse complement strand
CGGCGGCGGATGAAAGGCTCTGCGACCTGTCTCACCTCAAGGGCGGAGATCAGCCGCGTGTAGAGTCCTTGAGTCTCAAAGACATCTTGAAGGGCAAGACCGTTCATAAGAGTGGCCAGCATTCCCATGTAGTCGGCGCTCGCACGCCCCAACCCCATGGCCTGACCCTTGACGCCGCGGAAGAAGTTTCCCCCGCCGACAACGATGGCGATTTGAACGCCAAGCTCCTTCACCTCACGGATCTCTGTGGCGATCCTTTGAACGAGTTTGGGTTCGATACCGTAGGTTTGGTCTCCCAGGAGGATCTCCCCGCTAAGCTTGAGGAGTATCCTCCTGTAGACCGGTTCGGAAGCCATTTATTCTCCGAGCTGATAGCGGACGAAACGCTTCACCCGGATGTTCTCACCCAGCTCATGGATGTGCTCGGCGATCATTTCCTTGATCTTGACCTTTGTGTCTCTGAAGAGTTGCTCGTTGAGGCAGATCTCTTCGTAGAAACTGTTGAGTTTTCCTTCCAGGATTCTATCAATCTTATCGGCAGGCTTTCCCTGTTCGAGAAGCTGCTCCCTGTAAATGTTCTTCTCCCTCTCGACGACCTCAGGGGGAACCTCTTCAGGGGTGACGTACTGGGGCGCGGCAATGGCGATGTGCATCGCAATGTTCTCAAGGAGCTCGCAGAACTTCTCGTTTTTCGCGACGAAGTCGGTTTCGCAGGAGAGCTCAAGCATGACGCCGACGGAGCCGTTGAAGTGGATATACCCACCGACTCTGCCCTGGGAAGTCTCACGGCCAGATTTCTTTGCGGCCTTGGCCAAACCCTTCTTTTTCAGAAGGTCCAGAGCCTTCTCCATATCCCCGCCCACCTCTTCCAGGGCGGATTTACACTCGGTGATTCCGATTCCGGTCTTCTCCCGGAGTTCTCTTATCTTTTCGATCGATACGCTCATCTCATTTCACCTCGTTTTCGGCTACCACTGCCTGGGCCTCGACGACGGGAGCCTCGGCCTCGGCCTCGGCCTGAGCCGCAGCCATGACCTGGGTCTCTTTCTGGGCACGTTTCTTCATCCCCTCGGCGATCGCCTCGGTAAATTTGGAGGCGAAAAGCTTGATGGAGCGGATGGCGTCATCGTTCCCGGGAACGGGGTGTCCAACCTGTTCAGGGTCTCCGTTGGTATCCACCACGGCCACGATGGGAATGTTCTTCTTCTGGGCCTCGAGAACGGCGATGTTCTCCCTCTCGGAGTCGATAACGATCAGGAGGGTGGGAGGGTTCTCCATCTCCTTGACGCCGTTCAGGTTTTTATAGAGCTTCCTGTAGACCTTCTCGTAACGGCTCTGGTCTTTCTTGTTCAGTTGCTCCCATCGACCGTCGGCCTTCATGGTTTCAAAGAGTTTCAGCTTGGCGATGCTGGTCTTGATGGTCTTGAAGTTGGTCAAAAGACCACCGAGCCAGCGGACGTTCACGTAGAAGGTTCCGGCCTTGCGGCACTCCTCTTCGATAATGTCCTGGGCCTGTCGCTTGGTGCTCACCATCAAGGGGATGGCCCCGTTGGTCACCTGCTCTTCGATGAAGGTCAGTGCCCCGGAAAGCTTCTCCTGAGTCTTGATGAGATCTATGATATAGATGCCGTTGCGTTTCCCGTAGATGTACTTCTTCATCTTGGGATTCCAACGGTTTGTCTGATGTCCGAAATGGACTCCAGCCTCCAGAAGATCCTTCATAACGACTTCTACCACGCTCTCCTCCTCTCCTTAACGCTTGTGGTACTGCGGCGCCTTACGGGCCTTATGCAGACCGTACTTCCTTCTCTCTTTCTCTCGGGAGTCCCGGCTCAGCATCCCTTCTTTCTTGAGAGCCTCCCGAAGTTCGGGGTTGTAGCTCTGCAAAGCCCGGGCGAGGCCGAGACGGACGGCGTCGGCCTGAGCGGAGATACCGCCTCCGGTCAGAAAGACGATGGCATCGAATTTGTCCACTGTCTCGGTTGTAAGGAGGGGCTTCTTGATGACGCTCTTCCAGTACTCCAGTGTAAAGTAGGCGTCCAGCTCGCGACGCTTATGGTTGACGACCACATCGATTTTACCGTTGCCGGGACGCAGATAGACCCGAGCTATGGAAGTTTTTCTTCTTCCTGTGCCGTAGTATTGAATCACCTTATTCCTCCTCGATGGTCAGAGTCTCGGGATTCTGAGCCTCATGGGGATGAGTGCTTCCCTTGTAGATTTTGAGCTTGGTCAGAAGTTTTCTGCCCATGGTGTTCTTAGGCAACATTCCCCTGACGGCCAGCATCAAGATCTTTTCGGGTTTCTCTTGTCTCAACTCCCCGAGAGTCCGTTGATAGATTCCACCGGGGTAGCCGGAGTGGCGGTAATACACCTTCTTCTCTTCCTTAGAGCCGGTAGCGGCAACCTTGTCGGCGTTAACGACGACAACGAAGTCCCCGGTGTCCAGGTAGGGGACATACTGGGGCTTATGCTTACCGCGAAGGATCATAGCGATGCGGGTAGCCATGCGCCCAAGGTTCTGTCCATCGGCGTCAACGACCCACCACTTCCTGTCAATCTCGTTCTGCTTGGGTATATACGTCTTCATTCCTGAACTCCTAAAAAAAAGTGAACTATAGCATACTCAAAAATCGAACTCCTGTCAAGGGAGGCCAACCTTCTGTTGTCTATCTTAGCGTGTCCTATCTTATCCGAAAAGAAGATTCTTTTCAAGTGTGTATCGGTCCTAACGAAGAAATGTACTCCTGAAACGTTTGAAAAACCTCCTCAGGAGAGAGAAGAGTCCCCCCCTTAGGGTTGGCGACGATCCTGTAACGGAAGAAGGGGGAGTTCCCATCGTACCACTCCAGCAGAGGCGCTCCCTCCCTTCGGCGCCTCTCCCCCTCCCTCCTGTTGAGCAGAGTTCCCAGGCCCCGAAGGTGGGTTCCCGAATCCGGGGAGGTGGCGATCATGAAGTTTCCTTCGTAGAGAGAGCTGATGATCAGGGAGAACCCGTTTCCCGAGGGAGACCCGGTGAAATCCCTTCGGGCCCACTCTTTCAAGAGAAATGACCGTGGACGCAGGACCATCAACCAATCCACAGGCAGGAGTCCATTCCCGTCGATGGTGGAGAGTAGGGTTCGCCCCTTCCTCGCCCGACGGCAATCTTCACTGTAGGAAAGGTAATCCTCCTGAACGATCTTTCCGCTCTTTTCAAAATCCCGGTCCCCCCGAAAGAGGTTGGGGTTTTCCAGAAGCTCCTCCCCCGTCTCCGCCGCCTTCTCCCACTTGGACATCATCTCAAAACCAACCTTCATCCGCCTCTCCCCTACCCTTTGGGCCCGAGCCTCCCGGCTCTCTCCCGGAAGAGATGGGGGAGGAATTGTCTGAAACGCGGCGTAGAGGTGTGTATAGGGGGTGTCCACGAGGGAGACAGTCCGGGGGAGAGAGGCGGAATCGACGATCTTCGCGTACCCTCCCAACTTCCTCATCCCCAAGGTGACCTTCCCCTCTTCGAGAAGCCGGAGACTCAAGTAGGAGGCCGCCACGGCGTCAAAGTCCGGGCTCTTATGGGTCACCAGCGTCACCTCCTCCCTGCCCCGAAGGTGGTCGAGAACAAGGGTGGGGTGCGAGACCACCAGCGAGGCCGCGCACTCCGCCTCTCCGTCCTCCTGATGGTGGTCGAGAACCCCCGGGACAAGCAGACGCCCCACATCCAAGACCAAGACTCCCTGAGCCGGCTCCACCAGAGTCCCGTAGTCGAGGAAGCGCCACTCCTTTACCTGCAAGTTGCCACCCTCTGGAAAGGGGATGCGAAAAAATCAAAGGAAGGAACTTTTTCCCTCATCTCTCGTATCTCTCTTCAGGTGAAACCATGATGACATTGATCCTGTGGATACTCCTCTTCATCTTCTCCTGGCCCTTGGCACTGATGGCCTTGATCCTCTACCCCTTCTTCCTGATCCTCTCCATCCCCTTCCGCCTGCTCGGTATCACCCTGGACGCCCTCTTCGCCCTCCTCAAGGCGATCCTCTTCCTCCCCGCCCGTATCCTCGGCCAAAGGGTTTAGAGGGTCACCCTTCACGCCTCGGGGTAGAGGAGGCACTCCGCCCTCTCTTCGCGAAAGAGTCTCTCGTCCGCCTCCATGAGCTCTTCCATCCCTTCCCCCCCCTCCATGAAGAGTCGGCCTTCCACACCTCCAGTTAAGATATCGATGGGAAGCCTCTCTTTCTCGTACTCGTAGGGTGGAAGGGCCCAACGGAAACTTTCGGGGGCCAGGCCGCGCAGGGTTCGAATCAGGGCCAGGCCTGTCCTATAGGGACGGAAGAGCTTCGGATCCGTCACCCTCCAGAAGACTCCCTGGACGCTCTCTCCACACCCCTTGTTGAAGGTGGGGGTGAAGCGGTAGGGAAGGAAATGGACTCCCGGAAGGGCCAGACCGTTCATCTCCATCGCGCATAGATCTGCGTCCAGATAGGGCGCCCCGCAGATTTCGAAAGGTCTTGTCGTTCCCCTTCCTTCCGAGAGGTTAGTCCCTTCCAGCAGGACTGCCCCTGGGTAGACCAAGGCCGCTTCCGGAGAGGGCATGTTCGGAGAGGGAGGAATCCAGAACCGCCCTGTCTCACCGAAGAGAACCCCTCGGCTCCACCCTTGAACCCTCTCCACCCGAAGCTCCAGGTCCCACCGGTGACGTTTGAGGAAGAGCCGGGCCAGCTCCCCTGGTGTCAGGGCATAGCGCATGGGGAGCGAATCGATTCCGACGAAGGAGAGAAACTCCTTCCCAACCAGATTCCCCTCTACTTCGACCCCGCCGAGGGGGTCGGGCCTATCCAGGATGACCAGTTCGATTCCCCGGCCCGAGAGGCTCTCCATGAGGAGGAAGAGGGTGCTGATGAAGGTATAGATCCGAGTGCCCACATCCTGAAGATCGTAGTAGAGTACCTCGACTCCTTCCAACTCCTCTGGAGCGGGAGCAAACCGTTCCCCGTAGAGGGAGGTAAAGGGAATCCCCTTCCAAAAAAAGCTGGAAGACTCCTTCATGTTGTCCTGTTTCTCCTGAAAGAAGCCGTGTTGGGGGAAAAAGACCCGCTTCAGGGAGACTCCTTTCCGGAGAAAACCCTCGAGGGTCGTCATTCGATCCTCTACCAAGGCGGCCTGGTGGGTTAACAGGGCCGCCGGCCGCAGGATCTCGCCCTTCTCTACCTTGTCCAGAAAGAGTTCCGCTCCGTACCTCATCCTTTATCGCTCCTTCGAGAAGCTCTCAGAGAGAGAAGGAGGGAGAGGATCCCCGCCAGGGCCCAAAAGCCCTCCCAGAGAGAGAAATACCGGTGGTAGGGGGAGATTCCCCCGGAGAGAGCCACCTCGCCCCGAAGGGTTCCCCGCTGGTTGTAGCCGACACGGGCGATCTCCTTCCCCCGGGCAGAGTAGAGGACGCTCACTCCGGTGGTCGCCGCCCTGATCAGCGGAAGAGAGGCCTCCATGGCACGGATCCTCGCTATCCCCAAGTGCTGGTAGGGACCGGAGGTGGCTCCGAACCACCCGTCGTTGGTGATGGTGACGATCATCCCCGGACCTTGCCTCGAAAAGCGGCTCACCAGAGAGGGGAAAACCACCTCGTAACAGATCGGCGTTGCGAAGGAAAATCCTCCGGCCGAGAAGAGACGGACCACCTTTCCGGGGGTAAACTCCCCCTCCACATGGGCAATCCGCTTGGCGAAGGGGAAGAGGAAACGAAAGGGGATGTACTCTCCGAAGGGGGTCAGGTGGACCTTGTAGTAGCCCTCCCAACGGTCTCTGTGGAAGACGAAGGCGGTGTTGTAGTCTCGCCCTTCCCAACGGTCGTTGCCCCCGGCGACGAGGACTCTTCCCCCTTCGGGGACCAGGCTCTGGACCGCCTCGGTCAGAGAGTATTGGTACCTGGGGTAGAAGGGGAAGGAGAACTCCGGCCAGACGACCAGATCTGCCCCCTCCCGGAAGAGCCTTCGGGTCTCGTCCCGATAGAAGGAGAACTCCCGGATCAGGTCCTCACCGGTCCAATCCTTCTCCATGGCGGCGTTTCCTTGAACCGCGCCGACCCTTACCCTCTTCCCCTGCCGGGGAAGGGGGAGAAACACGAGCAAGGAACAGAGGAAGAAAAGGCCCAGGGGAACCGCCGCCGGCCTAAGCCTCCTCTTCTGAACCGCCAAGGCGAGGCCGACGTTGACGGCCACGATTAGGAAGGAGACCCCTCGGACTCCCACCAGAGGCCATAAGCCGCGGACAAAGGGGTTGCTCGCTTGGGAATCCGCCAGAATGGCCCAGGGAAAGCCTGTGAGAAGATACTCTTGCAGGAGTTCGAAGAAAAGAAAGAGAAAGGGAAGAAGCCAAGGGCGGCGGGGATTCCAGAGCAACAGGGGGGGGAGGAGGAAGAGGGAGAGGTAGAGGTAGAGGAGGAGCCCCGCCAGAACTGAGAGAGACCAG
>JAMOAD010000202.1 GCA_023621955.1 Acidobacteriota bacterium | reverse complement strand
CATGACCATGGACGAAAGAAAGGCCCTCACCCCTCCCCCCGAAGCGGCGGGCCTCTTCTGCCAGCAGTGCGAAGTGTGCCTCCCCCAATGCCCCCATAACCTTCCCATCCCCGAACTGATGAGGGGTTACATGTACGCCTACGGCTACAGGAACCTGGCCCTGGCCCAGGAGATGGTCATCGCCTCGAAGGTGGCCGACAACCCCTGCCAAGGCTGTGGGGAGTGCTCGGTCCGTTGCGCCAAGGGATTCGATATCCGCGGCAGGGTCCAAGAGCTTCTCCCCCTGAAGAGCGTACCGGAAGGGATGCTCGCCTAAGGAGGTGAGGAGATGATGCGACTCTTCCGGTTTCTCTTCCTTCTTTGCCCGATCTTGTTGGCAGGCCAGAACCTCTCCCTCCTTCCCGACCTCCCGGGAGCTGAACGGGACAAGCCCGCCTCTTACGCCCCGGAAAACCTCTACGAATATATCGACGGCGCCTCGGACCTCTTCCTTGCCTACGGCTTCAAGGAGCTGACTCTGGTCCACTACAAGTACCCCTCCAACGCGGAGGTGACTCTGGAGCTCTACGACCAGGGTTCGCCGGAGAACGCCTTCGGCATGTACAGCCAAGAGAGGCCGAGGGAGGGAGAGTACTTCCCCGTCGGAGCCGAAGGTTACGGCGAGGAGAAGATCTTCAACTTCACCAAGGGCCCCTTTTACGTCAAGCTCTCCCTCATGGGCCGCGTCGACGAGCGGCCGGTTCTCTTCCTGGAGAGGATCGCCCGAAGGGTTGCCGAAAGGCTCCCCGCTCCCTCCTCTTTCCCCTCCCTTCTTAACGCCTTCCCCCAAGAGGATAAGCGCTCTCGATCGGAGACCTACGTTCTCGAAAACTTCCTGGGCCACCCCTTTCTCTCCCGCTTCTTCTCCGCCGAATACTCCCTGGAAGGGAAAACGTACCGTCTCTTCCTCTCCGAGAAAGGGACTCCCGAAGAGGCCGCCTTGGTTCTGAAAGAGTGGAACCGAATCGCCCCCCAGGTGAAGGATCTCTCCCCTGCGAGGGGGGAAACCGTCCGCCTCGAGGATCCCTTCAACGGAACCGTTCTCTTGAAGGTCCTGGACAAGAGTGTCCTCGGCGTCCTCTCCCCGGATCCTCTCCTGGGAGAAGAACTTCTAAAAAGGTTCGCCCAAGGGCTGGCCCGAAGATAGACTCCCCTTGAAAACCCTCTCCTCCTCCCCCTTTCCCGCGGCCCCGGTTCCGTTCTTCGGGAAAGGGCCTCTGAAAAGAGGCGTTCTTCAGGGAAGGCTACGTAAGAAGCGATGGTGAAACCTGTGACCACCCTCCTGAGATTCCCTCTTCTCTTCCTGATGTTGACCGCCCTTCTCCTCTCCCCCCTTCCCGAAGAGCAAGACGGCCGCCCCCACCGTTAAGCTCACCGAAGAGGAGAGGAGTTGGTTGGCCCTTCACCCTGAGGCCTTAACCCTCTTCTTCAACGTTGAGTTTCCCCCCATCGAGTTTGCCTCCCCCTCCGGCACCTTCACCGGGATGGCCGCGGATATCGTTCAGATTCTTGAGGAGCGGTTGGGCGTCACCTTTCAGAAGAAGCCCTCTTCGGATTGGCACAGCCACTTGCTCTCCTTGAAAAACGGCGGTTGCGCCGTCGCCCCCACCATAGTCGCGACTCCGGAGAGGGAGAAGTACGCCTTCTTCTCGGCCCCCTACGCAACGGCTCAGGTCGTCATCATCACCTCCTCACAGCCCTTTCCTGTGGAACTCTCCCTCAAGGACCTCAGGAAGCGAAGGGTCGCCGTGGTCTCCGGATACGCCACGGAGCAGTACCTCCTGCAACAGGGGCTGTCCAACATCGTTCCGGTCAAGAACGTCCCCGAAGGCTTACATCGCCTCTCCTTCGGCCAAGTGGACGCCTTCGTTGAAAACTTGGCCGTCGCGGCATACTATGTGGCCAAGGAGGGGATCCCGAACCTACGGGTCTCAGGGAAAACCGACTACTCCTTCGCCTGGAGAATCGCCGTCAGCAAGAGGTACCCCCTTCTCTTCAGCGCCATCCAGAAGGCCTTGGCAACAATCTCCGAGAAAGAGCTGGAAAGGGTCCGCAAACGCTGGATCGCTTTCGACCTCTACGTCGGACCAAACCCGGAGATTCTCTTCTGGCTGAAGTTTACCGCCCTCTTCGCCCTGTTGCTTCTCTTGAGCCTGACGGCTATCACCCTCTTCCTTAAACGTCGGCTCAACGAAAAGGTCCTCAGCCTCAGACAGAGCGAGGCGAAGTACCGCCTCCTCTTCACGGGGAGCCGAGACGGAATCGCCGTCCTGAACGACCAGAGCAGGTTTCTCGACGCGAACGCATCTTTCTGTAAAATGCTTGGGTACACCAGGGATGAGCTTCTCGCCATGCCCGATCCCTCGGTCATCACCTCCGAGAAGTGGCTGGCATGGGAAAGGGAGGAGATCTGGAACCGCCGGCTCCTGCAGAAAGGATACTCGGGCCTCTACGAAAAGGAGTACAAACGGAAGGATGGAACGACCTTCCCCGGAGAACTCCAAACCTTCCTGGCCTCGGACCCCTCTGGGGGGGAGCGATACCGCTGGAGTATCGTCAGGGACATCACCGATCGGAAGCGGGCCGAAGAGGAGAGGAGGAAGCTGCAGGGCCAACTGACCCAGGCCCAGAAGATGGAATCCATAGGCCGTTTGGCCGGAGGGGTCGCCCACGACTTCAACAACATGCTGGGCGTGATCCTTGGCCATGCAGAGCTGGCCCTGCGCAAGATTGATCCGGATCAGAAACTGGCCGCGGACCTGCAGAGTATCCGCAAGGCGGCGGAACGTTCCGCGGACCTGACCCGCCAACTTCTCGCCTTCGCCCGCAAACAGACCGTCTCTCCCAAGGTTCTCGACCTGAACGAGACCGTGGAGGGAATGCTCACGATCCTCCACAGGCTCATCGGGGAGGATATCAAGCTCATCTGGCTTCCCTCCCGAAGCCTTGGCCCCATCAAGGTGGACCCGACCCAGATCGACCAGATCTTGGCCAACCTTTGTGTCAACGCCAGAGATGCCATCCACGGGATCGGCGACATCACCATAGCGACGAAGAACTCCTCCCTGGACGAACGCTACTGCTCCAGCCACCCCGGATCCGTTCCCGGTCAGTACGTTCAGTTGACCGTCAGCGACACCGGCTGCGGGATGGACGAGAAGACCCTGAGCAACCTCTTCGAGCCTTTCTTCACGACCAAGGAGATGGGAAAAGGAACGGGCCTCGGGTTGGCCATGGTCTACGGAATCGTCAAGCAGAACAAAGGGTTCATCGATGTTACCAGCGTCCCCTCTCAGGGAACGGTCTTCACGATTTTCTTCCCCTTCTACCGGGGCGACACCGCCAAGCTTCAGAGAAGGATTCCCCAGGGAGAGCCTCCCCAGGGCAACGAGACGGTTCTTCTGGTGGAAGACGAAACCGAGATTCTGGAAATCACCAGGACTATGCTGGAAAGCCAAGGGTACACGGTCCTGGCGACCTCCTCCCCCGCCGAGGCCTTGACTATCGCCAAAGAGTCATCGGAGCGAATCCGGCTCCTCATGACCGATGTGGTCATGCCGGAGATGAACGGTCGAGACCTTTCCAAGGAGATCCTCTCCCTTGTTCCGGACATAAAGGTCCTCTTCTCTTCAGGTTATCCGGCCGACGTCATCGCCCACCACGGCGTTCTGGACGAAGAGGTGAACTTTATCCAGAAGCCCTTCTCCCTGCAGGAGCTGACAAGGAAGGTGAGGGAAACCCTGGGAACAGGCTCCTTCCTCCAGCCCCCTTCGAGCCCTCTTCCCTGAGAGGGGGATCAGAAGATTCCCAAAAGCTCCCCGTCCGGAAGGATGTCGATGACCTCCGCGGCGGGAGTCTTAGGCAACCCGGGCATCAGAAGCATCTCCCCCGTGACGGGAACGACGAAGCCAGCCCCTGAGGAGAGGTTGACCCCACGAACAGTCAGGGTGAACTCTCTGGGGCGCCCCAGGAGGGCGGGGTTGTCGGAGAGCGACTTCTGGGTCTTGGCTATGCAGACAGGCAAGGAGTCGAAACCGTAACCCTTGATTCTCTTCAGGTCCGCTTCCGCCTGGGAGGTGAAGGCCACGTCTCGGGCTCCGTAGACCTTTCCTGCGACGCATCGGATCTTCTCTTCCAGAGGCATCTCCAACGGGTAGAGCGGGGTCGCTCGGGAGGGCCTTTGAGCTTCTTGCCAAACCCTCTCGGCAAGAGTGACGGCGCCGTCTCCCCCTTGCCCCCAGACATCCACGACCTCCGCAGGGATCCCCTTCTCCCGCGCGTACTCCCGGACCGTCTCCAGTTCCTCTTCGCTGTCGCTTCCGAAACGGTTGACGGCAACGACGACGGGCACTCCGAAGAGAGCGGCGTTTTCCATCTGCTTGCCGAGGTTCTCCAGGCCCCTCTTGAGAGCCTCCACGTCGGGACTCTTCAAATCCGCCAACGCCTTACCCCCGTGCATTTTCAAGGCCCGTACCGTCGCGACGAGGACCACCGCGGAAGGGGCGAAACCGCCGTAACGGCAGACGATGTCGAAGAACTTCTCCGCTCCGAGGTCACAACCGAATCCCGCCTCGGTGACGGTCACATCGAAGAGCTTCATGCTCAGCTGGGTCGCCAGGACCGAGTTCGCCCCCTGGGCGATGTTGGCGAAGGGTCCCCCGTGAACGAAGGCGGGAGTGTTCTCTGTGGTCTGGACAATGTTCGGTTTCAGGGCATCCTTGAGAACCGCAGCCATGGCCCCCTGAACCTTGAGGTCTCTGACAAAGACCGGTTCGTTCCCGTAGGTTGCGCCCACGTAGATGTTGGAGAGTCTCTCCTTGAGCTCTTCGTAGTTCCTGGAGAGGCAGAGGACGGCCATGACCTCAGAGGCGGCGGTGATGGAAAAGCTCCCCTCCCGGGGGACTCCGTTTTCCTTCCCCCCCAAACCGAGGATCACGTTTCTCAAGGCCCGGTCGTTCATGTCCATGACCCTGGGCCAACCGATTCTCCGGGGGTCGAGAAGGGGCTCCTTCCTCCGGAAGAGGTGGTTGTCTATCACCGCCCCCAGAAGGTTGTGGGCCGCGCTGACGGCGTGGATATCTCCGGTGAAGTGGAGGTTGATCTCCTCCATGGGAAGAACCTGGGACCACCCCCCTCCGGCCGCTCCGCCCTTGATCCCGAAGAGCGGCCCCATGGAGGGCTCTCGAAGGGCGACTCCGCACCTCTTCCCTATCCGGTTGAAGGCCAAGGAGAGGCCGATGGAAACCGTCGTCTTCCCTTCCCCGGCGGGGGTAGGGGTGATAGCCGTGACCAGGACCAGCTTCCCGTCAGGTTTCTTCTCCAACTTTTCGAAAAGGTCGAGGGAGACCTTCCCCTTGTATCGCCCGTAGGGTTCGATGTACTCCCTGGGAATCCCCGCATCCCGCGCGATCTCCTCGACCTCTTTCAGCGCCACTCTCTTCGCGATCTCCAGATCCGTCGCCATCGTCTCTCCTCCCGAAGTTCTACAACAGGACTTCCCGATAATTTAACCCCTCCCCCCGAAGAAAGTCAAACCCCGGAACGTTGAACCCGGCTCCTCTTTCCGGTATAATGAAAGTCATGATCTGCTATCTGAACAAAGGGGCTCTCTCGTTGCTGAAGTACACCCGGGAACACGGCGACTACCCCGGCCTCCTCCTGGGAAAGAGGCTCAATTCCTTCTTCCTGCCCGAGAGGATCTGGCCCCTCCCGGAAGAGACCTTCTCCGAAGCCTTTCCCCTCTACTCCCTCTACGAAGAGAACCTTCCTCTCCTCTCCCCCTTGGGGTTTCTCCTGGAAAAACTTCCTAAGACTCTCCCCCCCTACCTTGCCGGCAACATTCTTCTCATCGACAACCCGACCGAGACCAGATGCTTCTACCTCAAGCCCGAGAAGGGATCCCCTCAGGTACAGGAGATTTCCCTCTCTTTCGGCGAGGATTCTTATGAACTGCACCATTGACGGGCTCTCTCTCTCCCGAAGGAGACAGTGAAACAATGGACGCGGATACTCAGGAACTGCACGGAACACTCGGAGAGTTTCCCTTCCCTTGCCTGGTCAACCAACTTTTTCAACAGAACCTCTCCGGCGTCCTTTCCCTGAAGCGGGACGGGGAAGAGAAGGGGTTCATCCTTCAGAACGGGAAGATCATCTTCTCCAAAACCAACAACCTGAAAGAGAGCCTCGGTTTCCAGATGCTCTCCTCAGGCCTCATCACCGAGGAGCAGTACGACGCTTCTGTCGCCCAGATGAAGGCCACCGGCAAACGGCAGGGCCGCCTCCTGGTGGAGATGAAGGCGCTCTCTCCGGCCCAACTCTGGGAAGAGGTCAAGAAGCAGTTGAAGATGATCTTCTTCTCCATCTTCGACTGGACCGACGGGGAGTACTACTTCTTCGCAGGAACTCCGGAGAT
>JAMOAD010000156.1 GCA_023621955.1 Acidobacteriota bacterium | reverse complement strand
CTTGGCCCTCTCGTCCTTCTCGATACCCCTGCGGGTAAAGATCTTGACGTCCACGACCCTCCCCTCTTTTCCGGGGGGGCAACGGAGGGAGGCGTCCTTGATCTCCATGGCCTTATGACCGAAGATCGCCTTCAGGAGCTTCTCTTCGGGAGTCAATTGGGTCGTCGGTTTGGGAGCGATCTTCCCGACCAGGATGTCGCCGGGTTTTACCTCGGCTCCGATGCGGATGACGCCGGACTCGTCGAGGTCTTTCAGCTTCTCGCTCTGTTTCTCGCCCTTCAGGGGAAGATCACGGGTGATCTCCTCATGGCCGAGCTTGGTGTCACGAACCTCGGTGCTCTCCTCGACGACGTGAAGGGAGGTCAGGTTGTCCTCCTCCACGAGACGGCGGGAGATGAGGATCGCGTCTTCGTAGTTGTACCCTCTCCAGGGAACGAACCCGACCAGGAGGTTCTGACCCAGGGCCAGCTCTCCTTTATCGGTACAGGCGTCGTCGGCGATGACCTGCCCCGCCTCTACGCGGTCACCCTTCTTGACGATGGGTCTCTGGGTCACCACGGTATCCTGGTTCGAGCGTCTATACTTCAAGAGGTTGTAGAGGTCGGCTCCGATGGAGACGTTCCCCACCTTCTCCTCCCCCTCGTCCTCGACTTTGACGATGATCCGCTCGGCGTCGACCTTCTCGACGACTCCGGGGCGTCTGGCGACCACGACGGTTCCACAACCGCGGCCGGCGATCGCTTCGACTCCGGTTCCCACCACGGGGGAGTCGGGTCTGACCAGGGAGACCGCCTGACGCTGCATGTTGGACCCCATGAGGGCTCGGTTGGCGTCGTCGTTCTCCAAGAAGGGGATGAGAGCCGCGGCGATAGAGACCAGCTGTTTGGGGGAGATATCGATGTACTTGACATCCTCCCGGGGGACGTCGCTGAACTCGCCGTTCTTTCTTCCCGAGACGACTTCGGAGACGATGTTCCCGTTCTCGTCGACTTCCGTGTTGGCCTGGGCGATGGTATGACGTTCCTCTTCCCAGGGGGTGAGGTAGAAGAGGTGGTACTGGAAGGTCGGCAGCTTCTTCTCGGTCTCTTTCAGAATCTTCAGCTCTTCCACGAGCTCCGATTCCTCAACGATGTCACCGATCTTGAAGCGGCTGTCCCCTTGGGCCAGTATCTTGTAGAAATCCTTGACCACTCCGTCCTTGACCTGCCTGTAGGGCGTGACCAAGAAACCGAACTCGTTGGTCTTGGCGAAGGAGCTGAGGGAGACGATGAGACCGATGTTCTGACCCTCTGGAGTCTCGATGGGGCAGATCCGGCCGTAGTGGGAGTTGTGAACGTCACGGACTTCGAAGCCCGCACGCTCCCTCTTCAAACCGCCGGGGCCCAGGGCCGAGACCCTTCTCTTGTGGGTGATCTCCGCCAGGGGGTTGGTCTGGTCCAGGAACTGGGAGAGCTCGGAGGTTCCGAAGAACTCCTTCAGGGAAGCCGTGATGGGTTTGGAGTTGATCAAATCCTTCGGGAATACGGCCTGAAGCTCCTGAGTGGCGATGAGCTTCTCCTTGATCATCTTCTCGAGTCTCTGAAGGCCCGAGATGAACTGGTCTGTGACGAGTTCGCCTACCGCTCGGACCCGCCGGTTCCCCAGATGGTCACGGTCGTCTTCGACGCCTCCCTTGTTCTCCAGGAGGCAGAGGTAGTACTTGATCGTCTCGATGATGTCGTTGGTGGTGAGGGTGGTCAGCGTCAGGGGTTCGTTGAGTTCGAGCTTGAGGTTGAGCTTGTAACGACCGACCGTGGAAAGATCGTACCTCTTGGCGTTGAAGAAGAGGTTATGGAAATAGAGCCTCGCCTGGTCCGCGTGGAAGGGCTCGCCGGGGCGGAGCTGTGTGAAGATGTAGTTGCAGGCGTCTTCCGAGGTCTTGATGGTGACGTCCTTGGCCAGAGTGTTGACGATGTAGTCCTTGATGTCGTCCTTCTGGGGGAAGAAGACTTCGAACTCGTCCCCTCGGGCGATGAGAAGGTCAAGCTTGGCGGGGTCCAAGGGTTCGCCTACGGCCCCGTCGATTCCCTCGATCTTCTCGACCAGGGCGGCGCCGTTGAGCTCCTCCCTGTCCATGGCCAAGTACTTCAGGCCCATCTTCTCGATTTTTTTATAGGCTGTCTTGGTGAGACGGGAACCTCTCTTGAGGACGAGATCTCCGGTTTCCGGATCGAGGACGTCTTGGTCCACGACCCTTCCCACCTTGGCGTCGATGTTCTTCTTGTCGCCGGGGCTCAGGTTGGGACCGAACTGCCAGAGGAGCATGCCGCCGTCCGACTTGACCGTGAAGGTCTTGTAGAACTTCCGGAGTATCTCCGCGTCTGTCTCGAGCTTGAGCGCCCTGAGGAAGGTCGTGATGGCGATCTTCTTCTTCTCGTTGATACGGGCGAAGAGCATCCTCTTCTTGTCCACCACGAATTCCAACTTCGCCCCGCGGTGGGCCATGATGACGGCTTTCAGCTCGTTTCCGGTCTGATCACCGCCCTCCTTGCTCTTCTTTTCCCGGTGGAACATCACCCCCGGCGCCTGGTGAAGCTGGTTGACCACCAACCTCTCGGTGCCGTTGATGATAAAGGTTCCCATGTCCGTCATGTAGGGGATCTCTCCGAAGAAGATATCCCCTTGTTCCCGGATCTCCTTCTGGCTCCCGTCAGCCTCGTTGCCGCCGACGATGAGCCTCAGGGAGACGTAAAGAGGGATCGTGTAGGAGTGCCCCTTATCGAGACACTCGTAGGGAGAGTATGCGAGCTTAAGCTCGACGGCGGTTCCGCACTTGTCGCACACGGGCCGTTCGAACTCACCTTTGACGCCGCAGGTCGGGCAGGCTGTCTCGGCGTTCAAACCCTCCTCAAACTCGATGGGAAGGTAATGACCGCACTTCCGGCATCTCAGCCGGGAGTTCTCCACCCCTTGGGTCTTCCCGCATTGACAGCTCCATTTTCCAATGGAGTAGTCAATGAACTCCAAGGCCGAAGTCTCCTTGAAGTTGTTGATCGGGAAGACCTTCTCGAAGGCGGACTGAATGCCTATACTTTTCCGTTCCTTAGGCAGGTGCCGTAGCTGGAGGAAGTCATCGAAGCTCTTCTTCTGAACCTCGATAAGATCTTCAAAAGGGGGAACAAACTTTGTCTTCTGAAACGACTTCCGTTCTATGTAGGGATTTCTCTCCATCTTTCCTCTTCATGCCAAATTCTTCGGGACTAAGCCCCGGGGGGGACACGGGAATTAAGGGTGAGTCTCCCTTGCTTACTTAATTTCGATCTCGGCTCCAACCTCGACGAACTTGGCTTTGATCTTCTCGGCTTCCTCTTTCGCGATACCTTCCGCGATCTTGGAAGGAGCGCCGTCGACGACGTCTTTGGCTTCCTTGAGACCCAGGTTGGTGACCTCACGGACGACCTTGATGACCTTGATCTTCTCGGCGCCAACGCCTTTCAGAATGACGTCGAACTCGGTCTTCTCTTCAGCCTCTTCGGCGGGAGCGGCACCGGCGGCGGCCATAGGCATCATGCCCATAGGCATGGCGGCGGCGGCCTGAATGCCATAACGGGTTTCGAACTCTTTGATGTAATCGACGAGCTCAAGAACGGTGAGTTTGTCAAGATGAGCGAAAAAGTCTTCCTTGTTGATTTCGGGCATTTATCATTCCTCCTTTTTGCTTTTCAGCTGGTTAAGCAGAAGGCCGAAGTTCTGAAGAGGAGCGCGAAGATTGGTGAGGAAGCTCCTCATAGGCGAAGCCATGGTTCCTCCGAGCTGGCCGAGGAGTACCTCTCTTCCGGGCAACTTGGAGAGAGCCTCGATCTGGGGGAGATCCATCTTCTTCCCTTCGACATAACCCGCCTTTATGTTGATTTTGCCACTGGTTTTGCTGAACTCGAGAAGGGTCTTGGCGACCTCAATGAACTCCTTGTCGGAGTAGGCCATCCCGGTGGGACCCTTGAGGCAGTCCACGGGGAAGGTCGGAAAATCGTCGCCGATCGCCTTCTTGACGAAGGTGTTCTTCACGATCCGGATGCCGGACGTGCTGTGTTTCCTGATGGCCCTGCGGAGTTCCAAAGACTCCTGCACGGACATCTTCCCGTACTCGAAGAAGAAGAGCCCTTTGTGGCTGTCGATGATGCTCCGGATCTTCTTCCCTACTTCTATCTTGGTCTCTTTTCTCATGATCGACCGTCCTTATTGTTGGTCTATGATGGAAACGTCGAGTTCCACCGAAGGGGTCATGGTAGCGCAGAGGAAGGCGCGCAGGACATACTTCCCTTTGGCCCCTACCGGCTTAGCCTTCATCACGGCGTCCAGGAAACTCTTGGAGTTCTCCTGAAGCTGTTCCTGTGTGAAGGAGGCTTTACCGACTCCGGAGTGGATGATCCCGGCCTTGTCGACCTTGAACTCCACCTTACCGGCCTTGATCTCCCGGATGGCGTCCTTCACCTCGAAGGTGACGGTTCCGGACTTGGGGCTGGGCATCAAGCCACGGGCACCCAAAACCTTTCCGAGCTTACCGACCTTCCGCATCACGTCGGGCGTGGCGACAACCGCGTCGAAATCGATCCAACCGGTGTTGATCTTCTCGATGAGTTCATCCTCACCGGCGTAATCGGCGCCGTTCTCTTCAGCCTCTTTCAGCTTCTCGCCGGAGGCGATGACCGCAACCTTCTTCGTCTTGCCGACGCCATGGGGAAGAACGATGTAACCACGGACCATCTGATCGGCGTACTTGGGGTCGACGCCGAGCCTCAGGATGACCTCGATGGTCTGGTCAAACTTGGCCGTGTTGGCGGCGACTTCGCGGATGACGGAAACGGCCTCTTCCAGCTTGTACTTCCGCTCCTCAATCTTGGTGAGGGCCTCTTTATACTTACGACCCCTCTTGCGGAGTCTTTCGTCAACCTTGCTTTCGATTTTCTCACTCATTGCCGGTCTCCACTCCCATAGATTTTGCGGTGCCGATGATCATCTTCTTGGCCGTCTCAAGGTCTTCCGTATTGAGGTCGGCCATCTTGTACTTGGCGATCTCCTCTACGTCTTTGTCCGAGATTCGACCCACTTTGTCCTTGTTGGGGACCTTGGATCCCTGGGCGATCTTGGCGGCTTTCTTGATCATCACCGAAGCGGGGGCGGTCTTGACGACGAAATCGAAACTCCTGTCTTTATATACGGTGACGATGACCGGGGTTGCAAGTCCGGCCTCCACCTTGGAGGTCTTGTCGTTGAACTGCTTGACGAACTCCATCAGGTTGATCCCGTGGGGACCCAAGCTGGAACCCACCGGCGGGGCCGGAGTGGCCTGACCCGCTGGAATTTGTAACTTTACTTTTGCCGTTATCTCTTTCTTCTTTTTAGGGGGCATGTTTCACTCCTTCCTTTCTTAAATCTTCTCCACCTGCAGAAAATCCAGCTCCACTGGAGTCGAACGACCGAAGATGGTCACGATCACCTTGAGAACCTGTTTCTTGTCGTCAACCTCGTCCACGACGCCGTTGAAGTTCTGGAAGGGGCCTTCGATGATGCGGACGGCCTCGTTCTTCTCGAACTTGTACTTGGGTCGGGGCTTCTTGTCGGCCGTTTCGATCTGGGAAAGGATCTTAGCGACTTCCGCCTCTGACAGCGGAACCGGTTTCCCCCCGACGCCGATGAAACCAGTAACCTTCGGTATATTCCTTACCATGTTCTGGTTTCTCTCGGTGAGGAGGAGATTGATGAAGACGTAACCGGGGTAGGACCTGCGGGTCACTACCTTCTTCTCTCCGTCTTTGATCTCCACAACCTTCTCGGAGGGGACGATGATCTGCCCAACCTCTTCTCCGACACCTTCCCTGGCGGACTGTTCCCGGATAGCCTTGGCGACAAACTCCTCAGCCCCGGTCATCGTGTGAAGCACGTACCACTTCATTCCGTCCATGGGTCACCTGAAGATTGTCTTGACGTTCTGAACCAGCCAGCCGAAGGCAAAATCCAGAATCCAAAGATAAAATCCAAAAAACACAACCGCAATCACCACCAGGATGGTAGTCCCCTGTACCTCTTTCAAAGAGGGCCAGGTGACCTTCTTTACTTCGGATCTGACATCGCTCAAAAACGTCTTAATCTTGGTCAGCAATGTTGCCTCCCTCAGGGAAGGAAAGCAGGCCAGGAGGGAGTTGAACCCCCAACCCTCGGTTTTGGAGACCGATGCTCTACCATTGAGCCACTGGCCTGCCTACTTCGTCACTTCGTCTCTTTATGGAGTGTTTGTTTACCGCATTTAGGGCAAAATTTGTTCAGCTCCAGCTTGTTCTTCGTGGTCTTCTTGTTCTTACAAGTCGCGTAGTTCTTGCTCTTGCACTCTGTACACTGCAGCTGAATGTTGATTCTATCGTCTTTAGCCATCTTATCCTCGAAATCCTGTTACTCGATGATCTCGGTGACCGAACCGGCACCGATGGTCCGTCCACCCTCACGGATGGCGAACTTGAGGCCCTTGTCCATGGCGATGGGCTTGATCAGCTTGATGATGACCTCG
>JAMOAD010000221.1 GCA_023621955.1 Acidobacteriota bacterium | reverse complement strand
ATTAAAATGCTCTTGTAATGGGAAAAGGTCCGAAAAGAGGACTCCCCATGGTAAGAGCCCAGGCCGCTTGAGCCCACCCCCCCGAAAGGCATGTTACTGTTGGCCAGATGAAGGATTGTGTCGTTGACGCATCCACCTCCGAAGGGGAGCCGCTCCAGTGCCTTCTCCGCTTTTCGGCGGTCCCTGGTGAAGAGATAAAAGGCAAGGGGGGGAGGTCGTCTCTTGATTTCTTCGAGTGCCGAATCAAGCTCTGAGAAGGTGAGGACCGGCAGGATGGGGCCAAAAATTTCCTCCTCCATCAGGGGGTGCTCCCATCCGATCCCTGTGATCACCGTTGGGGGGATATAGAGACGCTCCTCTAGGGGAGCCCCTCCAAGAACCGGGACGGTTCCCTCCAGAAGGTTTGTGAGGCGTTTGAAGTGGTAGAGGTTGACGATTCTACCGTAGTCGGGGCTCTCCGCCGGATTCTTGCCGTAGAAACGGAGAAGCCAGGATTCGATCCGTTTCACAAGGTTTATGGCCACCTCTTCGTGAACGTAGAGATAGTCAGGGGCTACACAGGTTTGTCCCGCGTTCAGAAACTTCCCCCAGGCGATTCTCTTTGCCGCCGTTTCAAGATCGGCGTCTCGGTCGACAACGGCGGGACTCTTCCCCCCCAGCTCGAGGGTAAGGGGCGTGAGGTGCTTGGCGGCGGCGCTCATGACCAGGCGGCCCACCCTGGGCGATCCGGTGAAGAAGATGTAGTTCCAAGGTTCTTCGAGAAGAGTCTCCGTAATGGAGGCGTCCCCGTTGAAGAGGATGACCTCTCCCTCTGGGAAGGCTTCGCGAACCAGGGAAGCGGCCAGCTCGGCCGTGGCCGGAGCGGATTCCGAAGGCTTGAGAACCGCCGTGTTCCCCGCTCCCAAGGCCCCCACCAGGGGAGAGAAGAGTAGCTGAAAGGGGTAGTTCCAAGGGGCGATGATCAGGACTCGACCGTAAGGTTCCGGCACAATGCGGCTCTTCGCCGGCCACAGCGTCAGAGGGGTCGACACCCTTCGGGGGCGGCTCCACCCATCGAGCCGGGAGAGGAAGAGGTCGATCTCTTGGTAAAGAACGGAGATTTCCGTAAGGTATCCTTCCGTAGGGGATTTCCCGAGATCTTTTTGCAAGGCGTCGAGAATCTCCCCCTCTCTGGAAGAGACGACCCCCTTTAACCTCTTCAGCCTGTCCTTTCGGGAACTCAGGCTCCGCCCTCCGGAAGAGTTCAGTAGCCTCTCTTGGTTCTCCCTTGCCAGACGTAACCGCTCTTTCATGGCTCTCCCTATCTTCGGCACACCCTTGGCGCCAAGGTGTAAGAAGATTCAATCATACCGAAAAGCGAGGCGTTGGGGAAGAAAGCCATCCCCTTCCTTTTACCCGAGGGAAAGAGAGACTCGGCGACGGAGGGGAGCGTTCCACGAGCCTTGGTGAGCCTTCTTGAAACATTCCGAGACAAGCTCAGGTTCTGACGCTGCCCTTAGCAATGAATAGAGAATCTCTTTCCCAAGAGAGGGTCAGAGCGATTTTCCGTAGATTCGGCGGCGTTTGTGCTGGGTGGGGTTGAAGAAGCGCCATTCGTTGTGAACCTTCTTGTTGTCTTCCAATTCGGGGTTCGATTCGGCCCAGACTAACCCCTTGGCCATGGCCTGGCGGGCAATCTCCAGTGTCATCATGACATCGACGCCCTTGTTGCGGTACTCTTTCTTCACCCCGGCGAGGTAGAAATCCAGGGTAGTCGGTTTTTTCAAGGCCTTCAGGATACGGAGGAAACCGAAGGGGAGGAGACGCCCCTTGATCTTCTTAAAGGCTTCGGAGAGGTTGGGCATAGTGATAATGAAACCCACCATCACGCCCTCCTTGTTCTGAACAGCCTGAATATAGTGGAGGGAGACCAGGGGAAGGTATTTCTTGATGTAGTGGCGCTTCTGATTCTCTGTGAGAGGAACGGTTCCGTAGAGATCTTCAAAGCTCTCGTCTAAAAGGGTGAAGAGCTCCATTCCCCGAGTATCGGCGAGTTTCTTCATCGAATCGAACTTCATGAGCGAAAGCCCGTATCTGTCTTTGACCCAGTCCACTGTCTTGAGCCACTTCGGGGGGAGGGCCGAAACATCGGGGATCTTCGTGAGAAACTCCACGTAGTCGATTCTCTTTGTGAAGCCGTACCTCTCCATGAAGAGGGGGTAGTAAGGAGGGTTGTAGATGGTGGCGATGGTGGACAACCGGTCAAACCCCTCGACCAGGGTCCCCATAGGGTCAAGGTCCGTGAACCCTTGAGGGCCGGTGATGGAGGTCATCCCCTTCTCCCGTCCCCACTCCTCCGCCTTTTCCATGAGGGCTGTGAAGACATCGTAGTCTTCGATGAAATCCACCCATCCGAAGCGGAGGTTCTTCTCTTTGTACTTGTTGTTGGCCCCATGGCTGAGGACGGCCGCGATTCTTCCCACCGGTCGTCCATCCTGAAGGGCCAGGAAAAGGGCGGCTTCGGATGTTTCAAAGGCAGGGTTCTTCTTAGGGTCGAAGAGTTCCATGTCTTCTCTGATCAGGGGGGGGACGAAGGCGTCGTAACGGGAGAGAAGTTCGATCGGGAGAGTGACGAACCGTTTTAAATCCCGTCGGGATTCGACTTTTACAATCTGCAGGGTCATGGGCACCTCGAAAGTTGGAAAGGGAAATTATAAACCAACCCCGAAGGAAGGGGAAGAGTTCTAAAGGTACCCAAGGCTCTTGAGCTGTTCGATCTCCTTCGGAGAGACGGCGTGAGAGGCACGGGAACGGAGGGAAGCGTTCTCGCGGCTCTTGAGGCTGTTGAACAACTTTCCCTGAAGGAAATCGGCCCAGAGGCGGTTGGTTGGCTGCGAGAGAGGAAGCTCCTTTCCCGAGGCGAGAGAGAAGAGACGTTCCTCTTTCCACCGAAAGGAGTAGAGGTAGTGAAAGCCGAATCCTGTCAGGGAGAAGAGCCCCGATTGGGGGAAGCCGGAGGCGATGGTCGGCCTCTTCGAGGGAGAGGGAAAGGGGAGTGAGAGCGCTCGGCCGTCTCCGGGTAGAGGGGAAGAACTTCTCCCCCCGGTCAGCCAACGAAGGGTCGGAAAGAGATCGATCGTTGAGACTTGGGTCTCGACCCTTCCCCGCCAGCCCAGGGAGTCGGGCATCTTGATCAAGAGGGGGATGTGGAGAGTCTCTAGAAAAACGTTGGACCCGTGTCCCCAGGTTCGGTTCTCGTAACAGGCCTCTCCGTGGTCTGACAGGACGACGATCATGGCCCCCTCGAAGAGCCCCTGTTTCTTGAGGCCGTCTATAAGAAGGCCCAAGAGATGATCGGCGTAGAGGATCGAAGAGTCGTAATCGTCGATCAGATCTTGAACCTCTTGAGGGGAGAAGGGACGGTCTTCGCGGGTCTTTCTCATGGTCTCCTCCCCCTCTTTGGGGATAACCTTCTTGAAGACATTTCTGAAAGGAGGGGGGGGGAGGATGGGAAAATGGGGTTCCATAAGGTGGATATAGGAGAAACGAGGGCCCTGGGTCTCCTTAACCCAGCGCAGGTACTCTTCGATGACTCTCCGGCTGTTTTCGGGTTTAGAGATGTCGAGGAAGTAACCGAAGTGGTCAACGCCTCTGGCAAAACCGCTTCCGGCGGAGGTGTTCGCGTTTGTGGTCAGGAAAGAGGTGGTGTATCCGATGCCCTTCAGATACTCCGTGAGGAGGGGGACCCTCGTAGGGAGAGTGTTCTCGGGAAACCAGTAACGGTGGCGGAGGGGGGAGAGCCCCGTAAAGAGAGAGGCCACCGATGCGTTCGTGTAGGATGCGTTCGCGTAGGCTTCTGTGAAGAGGAGGGCTCTCTCGCTCAGAGAGGTGAAGTTGGGAGCCGTGGACCGTTTGTACCCGTAGGGGGGAAGGTGGCCCGCCTGGCAGCCGTCCCAGAGGAGGAAGACGATGTCCTGGGGACGGAACCCTTCCGGCGGGGGGACGACCCTCCTCCTCTCTTCGGGGCGGGGGGAGAAGGTGAAGGCGACGACTGAGGCTTCTCCTCCCGTGACCTTCAGCGAGAGCAGGCTCTCGTTGGGAATCTCCAAACGGAGAGTGTTTCGGGACCAGGGAAAGAGCCCCCGAAGGGGGACGGGGGGATGGGTCTGGACTCCCTCTTTCGCGAAGGATGTCAGAACGGCCTCTCCCTGGAATCGTCCCTTGAGGAGAAGCTCGACACTGCCCGCTCCCAGGGATGTCCTGAGCCCCTCTCCCGGCAGCAGGAGGCGTGGGTTCTTCTCTTCCGTATGGAGGAACAGCTGACGAAGGGTTAAAGGGGAGCCCTGGGCCTGGAAGGTGAGAAGGTTTACCCCTTGGCGGAGAAAGGGGAGGTGGCCGGAGATGGTCCTGAAGGGGACGGTGGGGTGAAGGACCGTCACGAGCCGACGGTTGACCAAAACGTTGACCGGTGCTCCTGCCGGCAGGGAGTAGGTCAGCTTCCACCGAAAGCGGGGCTTCTCATCCTTCAGGGAGAAAACGAGGCTCCCCTCTCTGTCGGTTTTCAAGAGGCCCCTCTCTTCGGAAAACCCTCCCCAGACCCTCTCCATGCTTAACAGATCGCCCTGGTTCTTCTCCCAGATCACGGCATGGGCCCTGTCGGTAAAGAGGTCCGGTTCTCTCGCAGGGGAAGGTCCTCTCCTGCATGAAGGCCAGAGAAGAGCGGTAAGGAGGGCCAGGAGGAGGAAGCGGTCTTTCAGGCGAAACCTTTTCATAGGTAAAAGGTACCTGAAGAGGGGTGAAAATCCTTCGCTTCGGTTCATGGTTGAATACAAGTATACCCGATTCTCGAGAAGGGAAGAAGGCTCGCAGGGGAGGCGATCCGTTGACACCCTTCCCGGGGACCGTTACAATGGAGGCCATGAGGGAAGCGGATGTGAAGGTTCTCTTTCAGAACCAGGATATCGCCGTTGTCGACAAACCGGCGGGGGTGGCGGTTCATGAAGGGGAATCCGTTTCCCGCTCCCAGAGTCTCATCTCGACCTTGGAAGCCCACTTCCGCTCGCGGAAGGAGAACGCCTTCCTCGTCCACCGGCTGGACCGAGAAACTTCGGGTTGTCTTCTCATTGTCAAGAGGAGAGACCTGGTGGAGCCATGGGAGGAGTTCTTCCGGGAAGGGCGGGTCGAAAAGGAGTACCTGGCTCTGATCAAAGGAAGGCCCTTCCGGAGGGAGGGAGTGATCGAACGCTCTCTTCCCGGAAGGGGTGGACACCTTGTTCCCGCGGTGACCCGGTACAGGGTCGAGTTCTCCTCGCCCCACGAAGCGGTCTCCTGCGTCCGGGTGAGACCGGAGACGGGAAGGAAGCACCAGATCCGCCTCCACTTCTCGGGGTTGGGGTTCCCCCTGGTCATGGACCCGCTCTACGGCGACTTCGCCTTCAACAAGCACTTCCGGCGTCGCTTCTCCCTGAAGAGGATGTTTCTTCACGCTCTTTCCATCACCTTCCCCCTGGGGAAGAAGCGAACCACCGTGGTCTCTCCTCTCGCGGAAGACCTTGTGGCCGTCTTGGAGAGCCTCCATCCCGGGTTCACCCTCTCCACGGGGTGGGAGAAGAGGGGGAGCTGAGGGAATCTTGCGTTTTTCTCAACCCTGAAATATAGTCTAAAGAGCGGGGACCCACTCCCCGAGGCGAAGGAGAACGGTGATGGCCGGGAAAGAAGGAAGAGACCCCTCTTGCAAGGCGCGCTCAGGTTTGACGGGATCTCCGTTCCCCGGCCGAGGACCCCGATGGTAGCCGCTTCGGACCTTCACATCCACTCGGCCCTTTCCCCCTGCGGTTCCCTGGAGATGTCGCCGAGCGCCATCGTCGCCGAGGCGAAGAGGAGGGGCCTGCAAGCGATCGCCGTCACCGACCACAACAGTGTGGAAAACGCCCTGATCGCCAGGAGAGTCGGAGAGAGACTTGGCGTGAAGGTCTTTTGTGGCATGGAGGCCCAGAGCGTCGAAGAGGTCCACCTCCTGGTTCTCTTTGAAGATCCCGAGGAGGCGAGGCTCTTCTGGGAGGAGGTCTACCCCTCTCTCCCGGAGATCCCCAACAACCCCGAATACTTCGGCGATCAGGTCGTGGTCGACGAAGAGGAGAACATCCTCCGCTTCGAAGAGAAACTCTTGCTTAACTCCCTGACCCTCTCCCTCGGGGAGATCGTCGAGATCGGCCGTCGGCGCAGGGGGTGGGTGGTCCCCGCCCATGTGGAGAGCGACCGCTTCGGGCTCCTCGTCCAGCTGGGTTTCATTCCCCCCGAGCTGGAAGAGGGTGTCCTGGAGCTCTCTCGCTGGGGGTGGTCCCATGAGGGGGAGGTCTTCAAGACGTTTCCCGATCTGGTCGGCAGGAGGCTTGTCGCCCATTCGGATGCCCACTACCTCAGGGACATTGGGAGGGGGCGTACCCTCTACGAGGTCCCCGACCTCTCCCTCGCCTCTTTACAGAAGGCGGGGCGGGAGGGCTCTTTTCGCGTCCAACTTTGGGAGGGAGCGGTGGAATGAGGGAAAGGACATGGTAGAGGATCTCTGCTTCCATATCTTCGATATCGTGCAGAACTCGGTCGCCGCAGGGGCCTCCACGGTTACGGTGAGGGTGGAGAAGCTCGA
>JAMOAD010000039.1 GCA_023621955.1 Acidobacteriota bacterium | reverse complement strand
TTTTTTCCTCTTTTTCCCTCCTCTGGGGGCTGCCCTGGTCCGCCTCATAGAGAAGCGAAAAGGACGTAACTAAGCCGAAGAAGGACGTGGGCAACCTCAAGATCAAGGTCATCGTCAACCCCGCTTCGGGAGGCGGAGCGACGAGGGGAAGGTGGAGAAGGTTTCTGCTCCCTCTGGAGTCTCGCTACGGACCCTTGAACCAGGAGTTCACATCATGCCCGGGCGAGGCGGTCCTCCTGACTCGAAAGGCCCTGGACGAAGGGTTCAACTATATTATCGGTTTAGGTGGGGACGGGACTTTCAACGAGATTGTCAACGGCTACATGGAGAAAGACAAACCGGTCAACCCTGATGCCTCCCTCTCGCTCCTTCCCTCCGGGAGAGGAAACGATTTTCTCCGGAGCGTTCGTGGTGAGACGGGAGCAACAAAGACACTGGACCTGGTGAAGGTCAGCGCCTCCGGGAGAGAGAGATACTTCTGCAATGTCTCCTCCTTCGGAATGGGTGGAGAGGTAGCCAGGAGAGTCGCTAAGAGGGGGAACCTTCTCAAGACCGCCTACTTGGCGAAGGCCCTTTCCGCGATTCTCTCCTCTCCGGCCAGGAGGGTGAGAGCCCTTGTGGACGGGAGAGAGGAGATTCGGGGAGACTACTGGGTCGGCGCCCTCTGCAACGGCGGCTATTTCGGGGGGAAGATGAAGGTCTCCTCCAAGGCCTCCCTGGAGGACGGTTGGCTCGATCTCTGCATGGTCAGGAAAGTCGCTCGCAGGGACCTTCTCCCCCTTTTAATAAACAGTCTCACCGGAAAGGCCCCCGAAGGCTCCGAGACCGTGAGACGGCGTTGCCGGAGCCTGACCCTGGAACCCTTGGAAGGGGGGGAATTCCCCTGGGAGTACGATGGAGAGTTGGGAAAGGGAAGAGAGTTGTTTTACACCGTTGTGCCGGGAGTGGTAAAATTTCGAATCGAGAGGTGGACATGAAGGTGAAGGTTGGGCTTTTGGGGACGATAGTGCTGGCTTTCTTCTTTTGCGGCACTCTTCTTCAGGCCCAGGAGCAGAGTTTCGTACCGGTCAAGGATATCAAAGAGGGGATGATCCTCAAGGGGCAAACGGTTCTGAAAGGGCAAACCCTCTCGGATTTCGAGGTCCGGGTCTCCGGAGTCTTGAGGAACAACTACCCCGGTGAAAATTTCATCATCGGTGAGATTCTGGGAGATTACTACAAAGAGACCGGAGTGATCGCCGGCATGTCCGGGAGCCCTGTCTACCTGGATGGAAAGATCGTCGGGGCCGTTGCCTTCTCCTTCCCTTTCACGAAGAAGGCCGTAGCCGGGATCACCCCCTTCGAGGCGATGCTCAAGACCGAGAAGAAGGCGGCTCCAGAGGTCTCTATGGACCTGAACATCGAGATGAAGAGTGGTTTCAGGGACCCGGACCTTCTGGAGAAGATCTCCAAGAGGCTCCAATCCAGGCTCCCCTCTTTCATGAACTGGAACCTCCTCTCACATCCCGGGGGACTCTCCCCCCGTCTCTCTGAGAGCATGGGATCTCAACTTGCCCAGTTCCGCACGGCCCTCCGCTCCCCCGGTTCTTCCCCTCAGCAGAAGATGAACCTCGACATGAAACCCTCCGGGGAAAAGCTGAGGGACGGCGATGCCATCAACGTCCACTACACGATCGGGGATCTGGATATCTCGGCGGTGGGAACGGTGACCAAGGTGATCGGCGACCGTTTCTACGCCTTTGGACACCCCTTCATGAACTTGGGAAAGGTGGAGTACCCGGTCTCCAAGGCGAAGATCATCGATGTGGTCCCCTCCTTCGAGAGTTCCTTCAAATTGGCTGAAACGGACACCTACATCGGGAAGATCACCGAAGACAGGCTCTTTGCCGTTCGCGGTCAATTGGGCTCTTTGCCGGATCTGATCCCCATCAAGGTGAAGGTCAACTGGGACAAACCCCGGGAGTATCAGATCAAAATGGTTCGGGACAAGCTTCTCTCCCCGCTCCTTCTTTACAATGTGATCAGCAACGTTCTCATCGCCGAGGCGAAGGAATCCGGTGAGCTCTCGGTGAAGGTGAACGGCTCTTTCTTCACGGAGGGAGGGAACACGGTCGTTTACGACGACACTTTCGCGGGCTCTTCCTCGGTAAGCGATCTTTCGATGATGTTCGCCTCCCTGGCTTACGTTCTCATGGACAACCCTGTCAAGGAGTTCAAGATTCAGGAGGTCGCTCTGGAGGTCACTCCCTGGGAGAAACGAAAGGTCGCCACCCTCAACAGGGTTGTGGCAGAGAAGTACAGGGTAAAGCCCGGTGAGAAGGTCAACTTCACCCTCTACTACAAACCCCTCAACGAACCGGCAAAGAGCGAGAGCGTCTCCATTACGGTTCCTCCCCTCGCTTCAGGCGAGAAGCTCTCGATTCTTATCGGCGATGCCCAGAGTATGGAGAAGTTCGACACAGAGCAGTACAAGGATGGTTTCAAGTTCCCTGAGAGTGAAACCACCCTCCTGAGGGCCTTGAACAACATCAGGAAGAACAACTGCATCTACTTCAAAGTCTTGCGGAGCAACCAGACGGTTTTTCTCAACGGTTACGACTACTCCAACCTGCCCGCGTCGGTGTTCCACTTCCTTCTCCCCTCTCAGAGGGACTTCAACTACGCCTATCCTCCGATCAGTACCTTTCGTGAATACGCACTTCCCATCGAATACAGCTTCGAGGGGAGGGCCATGATCACCCTGGAGATTCAATGACAAAACTAGTGAGGCAGACCGCCATGAAGAGAACAACCCTTTCCCTTTTTGTCCTTCTTTTCACCCTCTCCTTGGGAGCCGTTGAACCGATAAGGGTCTCCTACAGGGAGTGGAAAGATTTCTTGTCCGGAGAGTTTCAAGGGCTTCGGCTCTCGGAGGAGGGAAGGCTCTCCCTCTCGTTGAACATCGTGGACTTGGCACAGCCGGAGGAGAACCTCATCTTCGCTGCCGTCGCCGATTCGAAGGGCGACACCTACATAGGCACCGGTCACAACGGGAAGGTGTACCGCCTAGGCAAGGATAAGTTTGAAGAGGTTTTCAAGGCGGCGGAGCCCGATATCTTTGCCCTTGCCTCGGACGGTGCGGGCAACCTCTACATGGCCTCCTCTCCCAACGGGAAGATCTACAAAAGGGATGGGTCGGGGAAGGTCTCCGACTTCTTCAACGGGGACGACCGTTTCATCTGGGACCTGGAGGTTAAGGGTCAGACCCTCTACGCCGCCGCCGGTGGAAACGGAGGAAAGGTCTACCTGATCAACCTCAAAGACGGCGCCCTCATGAAAACCTATGAGATCGACGAGTTGAACTGCGTTCGTCTCTTCCTGAGAGGCGATAAGCTCTGGGCGGGGGGGAGCGACAAGGGAACCGTCTACGAGCTTACCGGGGAGAGAAAGGAATCCCTCTACCGGAGCGGCGAGAAAGAGATCAAGGGAATCTACGTGAACGACCGGAACGAGATCTTTGTCGCCTCCGCCGGACTCTCCATGACGAAACAGGCCGAGAAGGAGAAGATCGTCTTGACCTCTCAGAAGGCTTCCGGTGAAATCGTCAAACTGAAATCCAACGGTGAAGTCGAGAAGATCTGGACCTCCGAGGATGAGATCCCCTACGACCTCAGAGGCGATGGGGACGAGATCCTTTGGGTTACCGGTGACAGCGGCCGTATCTACCACTACGCCTCCGGGAAGGTCTCCCTGATCGGCCAGAGTCGAGGAAAGATCGCCCTCTCCCTGATCCCCGCCTCCAACGGATGGCTGGGGCTGTGCAATTTCCCGGCCGGTATCTTCCGGCTCGAGAAGGGAATCCGCTCCCAAGGGGAGTATTTCTCCCGTATTCACGATACCGGTTCCCTCTCCACCTTTGGAACTTTCTCCTTCCGGACCGAATTTCACGGGAAGGTCTCTGTGGCGTACAGGGGAGGGAACACCGAAGAGGCGGACGGATCGTGGACCCCTTGGTCCGCCTATATGACCGACCCCTTCACCATAGGTCTCTCGAAGAAGAGGTACTTCCAGTTTAAGATCCGAATCGACGGGGGAGATCCTCAGAGTTCAGTCCATGGGTTGGAGTTCGTCTACCTTCCCGTGAACGTCTCTCCGACGGTGAAGAATCTGAAGATCTCCTTTCCCGCTCAGCCTGGGGCAGAACCGCCCGCGAACCCCGCGGACGTGGTGAAAGAGGGGACTCTGCGTTTCGGCTGGGAGGCCCGTGACATCAACCAGGACAAGATGGTCTATGAGATCTCCCTTCGAAGGGAGGGAGAGACTCTCTGGAACGTCGTGGAGAGGGATTGGAAGAGTACGACCTTTTCTCTCGAGAAGGCGGCCATGGAAGAGGGGGAGTACCAGGTTCGGGTGGTCGCCTCCGATTCTCCCTCCAACCCCGAGACTATGGCCTTGAAGGGGGAGATGGTCAGCGAACCCTTCCGCCTCGACTACACTCCTCCGGAGATTGAGGGGAACCTGGCCGTTGCCGGTGGCTCTCTGAGCTTCAAGGTCACCGATCGAATCTCTCCAATACGCTCTGTCTCCTACCATACCGGCGACAGGAAGTGGAAGCCCCTCTTTCCGGAGGATGGAATCTGCGATTCTCTGTCTGAAACCTTTGTGATTAAGGGAGCGGCTGGCAAAGTCTGGGTCATCCGCGCCGAAGATCTGAGTGGGAACGTGAGGGTCAGGGTAGGTAAATGAGATGTCCGAAGGCTACTACGCGTTAGGGGTCAGTCCCGAGTCTTCTCTGGCTGCAGTGTTTCAGCGCTATTTTTCTCTCATGGACGAGCTGGAGACGAAGATCGAGTATGAGATCGAGGGAAGAAGTCCGAAGGTAATCAACGATTTCGCCCATTATCAGGGGGCCATGAACGAGATTCTCCGTGAGAAAGAGCTCTCCGGGGAGACACCGGAGGGGTGTCTCCCCCCGGAGAGCCTGAAGAAGTTCTACTACTATAGGGGAAAACGGCTTTTTATCGAAGGGAAGCTCTATGAGGCAGGGCAGAGCTTCGAGAAGGCGAGCAGAATGGCCTCGAGAGATGGGAAAACCCTCTACTTCCTGGGCCGTTGTCTCTTGGCCTCAGGGAATCTCAAGTTGGCGGAAGACGCCTTTAAGCTCGCGTCGGTAAAGGAACGGAAGAACCCTTACCTTTGGCTCTACCTGGGGGATGTCTACTCCAAGGGGGGATTTCCGAAGAAAGCCCTGCCCATGTGGGAGCTCTGCCTGGACTTGGACAAACATTTCTTCCCGGCCCTTGAGAGGCTGGAGAGGCAGGGCGTGAACCTTCGCAGGAAGTTTATTCAAGAGGGGTTCGTTGAACTGTGGGAGAAGTTGAAGGGAAAGTTCTCCTCGGGAAAGCGGTCGGACAGGGAGGAGTAAGCCCTTTCCAGAGAACATCCTCTCTCTCGGTACGTAGTAGGGGAGGGGGACTCTCCCGTGTAGTCTCCCGTGCACAAAAAAACAATTAAGGAGTGAAAGATGAAGAGAGCGTGGCGCTTCTTTACGGCCGGGATGTTTTGCCTGGCCTTTTCCATGGTCCTCTTGGCCGACGATGGGATGTGGATGCCCCATCAGATGAAGGATTTGGATCTTCAGAAGCTGGGACTTCAGATGGACCCCGGGGAGCTTTACAAGACCGACGGTACCGGCTTGATGAGCGCCGTGGTCTCCTTCGGCGGAGGAACAGGGGAGTTCGTCAGCAAGGAGGGCTTGCTTCTGACAAACCACCATGTAGCCTTCGGGGCCATCCAGAGAGCTTCCACGAAGGAAGAAAACTATATTGAGAAAGGGTTCCTCGCTTCCACCCTGGAAGAGGAGATCCCCGCCCTGGGATACTACGCCGATGTCCTTCTGGGTTACGAAGAGGTTACCTCACAGGTGACCAAGGGTCTGACCCCCAAGATGTCCCCTCTCCAGAGGGCCGGTCTCCTCGAGAAGAACATCAAGGCTCTGGTCGCCAAGGCCGAGAAGGGAGAGTCAGACCTTCGAGCCAACGTTTCCACCATGTACAGCGGGAACCGGTACTACCTCTTCCGTTACAAGAGGATCAAGGACATCCGTCTCGTCTTCGCCCCCTCTCAGGACATAGGAAACTTCGGCGGTGAAGTCGACAACTGGATGTGGCCCCGCCATACAGGCGACTTCTCTTATATGAGAGCCTACGTCTCCAAAGACAACAAAGGTGTCGAATATAGTAAAGAGAACGTTCCCTACAAGCCCAAGGCGGTCTTGAAGATCTCTTTGGAGGGAGTCAAGGAGGGAGACTTTCAATTCGTCATGGGGTATCCTGGAAGGACCTACAGAACCTACTCCTTGGCGGCTTTCAAATACGATATGGAGAACCTGAAACGCAGGCGGGACACGCTGGCCGATCAGGTCGCCTTCTTCGAAGAGGCCGGGAAGAAGGACAAGGTAGTGGAGATCAAGTATGCAGGCCGCGTGAAAGGCCTCAACAACGGCCTGAAGAACTACACCGCCAAACTCGAAGGGTTTGAGAAGTTCGGCATCCTCGAGAAGAAAGCGGCTCTCGAAAAGGAGCTTACGGATTGGATCAACGCCGACCCGAGCCGTGTCAAGAGATACGGGAATGTGGTTGCTCAGATCGAA
>JAMOAD010000334.1 GCA_023621955.1 Acidobacteriota bacterium | reverse complement strand
CTCTTTCACCATGTCCACGGCCATTCTGAAGGAGGCCCTGGGAAGGCGTTTCCCGGTGCGGCACTGGAGCATGTAGAGCTTCCCCTCTTCCACGGTGAACTCGAGGTCCTGCATATCCTTGTAGTGCTTCTCCAGGGTGGCCCGAACCTCGCAGAGCTGTTTGTAGGCGGCGGGGTCGACCTTGTCGAACTCCGAGAGCTTCATGGGCGTCCGGATGCCGGCGACCACGTCCTCTCCCTGAGCGTTAATCAGGTAGTCTCCGTAGAAGAGGTTCTCTCCGGAGTTGGGATCCCTGGTGAAGCAGACACCGGTTCCGCTCTTCTCGCCCATGTTGCCGAAGACCATCTGCTGGACGTTAACGGCGGTGCCCACGATGCCTTTGATGTTCTCGACCCTCCGGTAGGTGACGGCCTTATCGGCCATCCAGGAGCCGAAGACGGCGTCTACGGCGCCCCAGAGCTGGACGACAGGGTCTTGGGGAAAATCGGCGCCGATGGCCTTCTTGTAGATCTCCTTATACTTGGCGACCAGAAGCGCGAGCTCCTTCTCGTCAACGTCGGTGTCGTTGATCTTCGTGCCGGCGGGCACGCCGAGGCGCTTCCTGGTGTGAGCCTCCTTGATCTCGTCAAAGGCTTCGTCGAAAGTCTCTCTGGGGATTCCCATTCCCGTGGAGCCGTACATGGTGATGAAACGGCGGTAGGCGTCCATGGCGAAGCGCCTGTTGCCGGTCTTTTTGGCAAGGCCCTCCACGGAACTGTCGTTCAGGCCGAGGTTCAGGATGGTTTCCATCATGCCGGGCATGGAGATGGGAGCCCCGGAACGCACGGAGACATGGTTTCCATCATGCCGGGCATGGAGATGGGAGCCCCGGAACGCACGGAGACGAGCAGAGGGTCGGCGGAATCGCCGAAGCGTTTACCTACGGTCTTCTCCAATTTCGCTATATTCTCGGCAACCTCTTCTCTGAGGCCCTCCGGATATTTTCTCTGGTTCTTATAAAAGAGGTCGCAAACCTCTGTCGTAATCGTGAAGCCCGCGGGAACCGGAAGTCCGATGCTGGCCATCTCGGCCAAACCGGCTCCCTTTCCACCGAGCAGATTCTTCATAGACGCGTTGCCTTCGGCCTTCCCGCCGCCGAAGAAGTAACAATGCTTAGTCATATATTTCCTCCTTTTCCAATATCGAGGGTATCTTTCCCTCCGTTGAGATTCTTCTTCACAAACTCTGTCAGTTCCATCAAGGCAAAGGGCTTGGAGAGCAAGGGAATCCTGTTCTCTTTCAGGAAAGCCTTAATCTCGTCGGAGTAAGGGTTCCCGGAGACCATGATCACCTGGGTTCCCGGATGTTTCTCTTTCGCCACGCGGTAGAGCTCTATTCCCGAGACGTCGGGCATGGTGATGTCGGAGATGACAAGGTCGTAGTCGTTCTTGGCCAACTCCTCTATGGCCTGTCTTCCGTTATGGGCTCCGAAGACCTTGAAACCTCTCTCGTAGGAGAGCACTTCGACCATCAGTTCCACAAGCGCCTCCTCGTCGTCGACCACGAGGATCCTCGCCTCCCCCTTCATCGGGGTCTCTTCACTAGGTTTGACCAAAAGCGGTTTGGTGATCAAGGGAGCGGCGAAGGTGAAGTGGAGTTCCGTTCCCTCACCCTTTCGACTCTCCACGCCGATCTTTCCGTCGTGAGAGGTGACGAAGGAGTGGACGTAGTTCAGCCCCAGCCCCCTCCTCCCCTCGAAACGTCCGAAGAAGGGCTCGAAGACGAGAGGGATGTCCTCTTCGGGGATTCCGATCCCGTTGTCTTTCATGGAGATCTGGAAGAGTCCATCCACGAAGCGGGTCTTCACAAGGAAGTCCTTCGTCGGCTTTGGGCTGAGTTTGAGGGCCTCGATGGCGTTGACGATGATGTGGATGAAGACGTCTTCGACCTGAAGCCTGTTGAGAGAGGCATCGGGCAGGGACGGGTCCAGATCGCAGGCCACACGGATTCCCGTGGCGTCCAGCTTGTACTCCAAGAGGGAGAGAACCGTCTCCACCTCTTTGTTGAGGTTGACCGCCTCCAGGTTCCCCTCTCCGGAGGAGATGTAGTCAAGGATGGAATCCATGATCTTCACCGCCTTCTCGGCGTTGGTGTAGATCTTTTCGGCCCTCTCCTTCTCCTTACCTTGAAGGCTCATCATCATCATCTGGGAGTAACCCATGATC
>JAMOAD010000199.1 GCA_023621955.1 Acidobacteriota bacterium | reverse complement strand
GAAGAAGGACCTGAGGTTCTCTTCACTTTCCTGAACGAGCCTCTCCGCCTCTTTCCTCTCGGTAATAACACGGGAGAAGCCAACGGTTCCCAGAATTTTCCTCTTTTCCCCAAAGACAGGGGCCTTGTAAACCTCCACCCACTCTTGTTCCTGCGAAACTCCGCGGTTCCTCTCCTCTAAGAAGAGCTTCTTTCCGCTCCTCATCACCTTCATGTCTTCGCGACGAAGTTTTTGGGCCAACTCCTTGGGAAAAAACTCAAATTCCGTCAGCCCCACGAGCTCCTCCCTCTTCTTTTGAACACTCTCCAGAAAAGTTGAGTTCGCCCCCTCGAATCTCCCCTCCTTGTCTTTCATCCAAACCGCAAAGGGGAGGTTGTCCAACAGAGCCTGTTGCTGAGCCTGGAGCTTCATCAAAGCCCTCTCCGCCGTCTTTCGCCGGGTTATCTGCCGGACAATGATGAGAACTCTCCCCCCGGAGAAGGGAACAAAGCGTGCCTCAAAGCTCTCTTCGCTCCCGGAGAGGAGAACGGAAAACTCAAATTCCTGAGGGGCTCTCTTCTCCAAGGTCTTTCTCAAGACCCGGGCCAAGTCGTCGGAGATCGAAGGGGGAAAGAGTTTTGACACAGATTTCCCCTGGACTCCTTCGTGGAGAATGAGGAGGGGCGCCTTCTCCCCGGCCTGAAAATCAAGAACCTTTCCCTCTCCGTCGAGAAGAAGGAGAAGGTCCGGGAAGGCGTTTAAGATCTTCCTCAACTCCTCGGAAGAGCGGTCCCTGGTCTCTTGCCACCGCCTCTCCCGGTCGATATCCGTAAAGGTTGCCATAAAACGGCGAACCTTGAGAAGGCCGCCTGCGAAGAGGACTCCCCTGACGACCAGCCACCGGTACTCTCCACCTTTACAGAGAAGTCTCTGCTCCGAATGGAAGAGTCCCTCCTCCTTCCGGTTCAAGAACTGGTTCCACTCCCTCTCGACCCGTTCTCTCTCCTCCGGGTGAACCCTGCTCCACCACTCTTCGCAACTTGATCCTATCTCTTCGGGACCATACCCTAAGAGCCTTTTCCAGGCTTCAGAATAGAAGACCTCTCCGCTCTCCAGGTCCCAATCGAGAACACCCTCCTCGACTTCCAGGTCTCTCTTCTTCGGCTCCTTTTCCTTCTGCGGCTTGTGCCCCATAGGTCTGCCCCCTTTCTTCGCGGCTCTGACCTATTTTGCCACGCCCTACTGGGGGTTAGCAAGTGTTCCGAAAAAGATCAAGGGGTCCCGACCCTGGTGAGGATCCAATCCGAGAGTGTCTCCAGGAAACCTGGAAGGAAAACCTTTTCCAAGGAAGGGTACTCCGAAGGGCTTCCCGTCTTCGCCTGAAGGAAGAGATGGTTCCCTCCCGGAATCACTCGTATGGTCACATCCCCGTTTCCTCCCCTCTTGAAGGCCTCTCGGAGGGGAGAAACGTTTTGCTCCGGAGAAACTTGGAGATCTAGGGCCCCATAGAGGGCGAGAACCGGACACTTCACCCTCTCATGGGCCTGAGCGGGATCGTAAGAGAGAAAGAACCGGGTCCAAGGCGAACGGAGTGTTGCAAGCTGGAGAGCGGCGTAGGAGTTCACGAAAGCCTCGGTGTCAGAAACACTTCTTCGCTCTTCTGGTCCCATGGTCTTGAGGCTTTCCCGGATTCCCTCCTTCACCGTTCTTTCAAGCTCCTCCGCTCCCCCTGGGGAGTTGAGCAGGACGTAGACCCTTCTCTGCTCCTCGAGGGTTTTACGGATCTCCTCGTCCCGCAAACCCATGGCCTTCGAAATGAGACGGATCTGTTCGATCACGATCTCCTCACCCTTGACGGCGGGTCCGCTCAGAAGAACGACGAAGCGGAAGTGGTCCTCCTGAGCCGCAAGGGAGGCGACGCTTCCCCCTTCGCTGTGGCCGATTAATCCTATCTTCTCCTTAAGAATCTCCTCTCTCCCCCTCATATAGGCGGCCTGGGCCAGAACATCCGAGGCGAAGTCCCGGGTCGTAGAGGCAGCGGTACTCCCTCCAGACCCGCCGACTCCCCGATCATCGCATCTGAGTACGGCGATTCCCTTCCTAGCCAGATGGTCGGCAATGACGCGAAAAGGTTTGAAGCCGAGGATCTCCTCGTCCCGGTTCTGGGCACCGCTCCCGGTGATCATGATCACCCCCGGAAAGGGCCCCTTCCCTTGGGGGAGAGTCAACGTTCCTGCCAGCCTTATCCCTTGGTTGAGGAGAGAGACCTCCTCCTCTCTGTAGGGGGAAGGCTCCGCAACCGCCATTTTCTCCACAGAAGCCTCCTCTCCCCGCAGGAGCCTGAAGGTACCTTTCACGCCTGCTTGCAGAAAAGTCCCCTGAAGGGTTCGTTCCCGAAGAACTCCGTCGAAAAGGGCCAGCCCCGGCCCAGCGGCAAGTTCGAAATGGAGCTTTTCCCCCTCTCTGCGGAGGTTCGTCAAGGGTCGCCCAAACGCTTTCTGTTGGGGAATGTCGATGGTCCCCGTCAAACCGGCGTCGCCCTCTTCCAGGTGGACGATGATCTTCAACCCCCCCCCCAGAAGGGTGAGTGTTCCCTCCCAGGGACCGGTAAGACCCTCCGCCCGGCTCTGAGCACTGAGAAGGGTGAAAGAAAGAAGAACCAAAGCAAGAAAGAAGAGGGGCTTTCTCATGGTTTCTCCTTATGGGCTCTCTTCTCCCGAAGGAAGAGCGAGAAAGGGTAGATAAAGGCGACGAAGAGAACCATCGGGACGATGAGCGCGAACATGGCGGTTCCCGAGTTGAGGCCGAGGAGAGATAGGAGGAGGATTCCCAAGCCTGTGATGACGAAGAGGATTCCCCCCACCCGATGGCTCTTCTTCCATATCCTCTCGGAAGAGAGGGTCCAAGGGGTTCTGATCCCCACGAACCAGTTGGCGGGAACCCGTGGAAGAAGGTTCCCTATAAAGATGAAGAGGAGGGCGACCGTTCCCCCTACAAGCCACCTGGGCGACCTTCCGACCTTGGCGATCCAGAGGCTCATGAGGCTGAAGACAAACAAGAAGATAAGGAGAGAGTTTCGGATCGTGATGAAGAGAGGGTGGCGGTCTCGAAGGGCCTCTCCCTTGGGATCGATGGAAGGAAGAAGGGTCAACAGCACATGGAGGAAGAGGCCCATGGCCAGAACCAGAAAGGGGAAGAGGGTCTTGGAGGTCCAACCGTTGGGGGTCCCGTCGGAGCCGAAATGGGTGGGGATCTTCTCCGGTAGAGAGGAGAAGAGAAGCGAGTAGACCAAGAGAAAGAGGAAGAGAAGAACCAAGGGGAGGAGCTCTCTTCGCAACCCTTTACCGATCATTTTTGTCTCCTTGGACGGTCAGCGTCCTGAGGTACTCGAGGGCCATCTCGAAGACCCCCATGTTCAGCGTATAGAGAATATGCTGTCCCTTACGGGTTCCCTCCACCAGATCCGCTCGTTTGAGAATGTCCAGGTGGTGAGAGAGGGTCGGTTGGGTGACATGGATCCTCTCCAGTAGTTCCGAAGGGGTCAGATCCCTCTCCCTGAGAACACGGAGAATCTCACGCCTGGTCGGATCCCCAAGGGCTTTGAAGATCAACGAGACGCTCCTCACACTCTCCTCCTGGGAAGGAGGGGACTCCTTTCTGGAAAGAGGCGCCCTTCGGGAAAAACGGAGCGGCAAGAAGAGTTCTTTTTATATATGTACATTTGTACATATATTAAACTTAAAAAAGTTCCCTGTCAACCGGGTAGAGAGAAATTAATCCGGAGGAACCCCCCAAGCGAAAGAGGTGCGGTCTAAGGCTCTCTCGACTGCCAGGATCCCGTTCAAATGGTCAACTTCGTGTTGAAGAAGCTCCGAAAGATCGCCCTCCAGATTCCAGACAGCCCCCTCCCCTTCCCGGGTCGTAAAGGTAAGTCTGCAGGATCGAGCCCTTCTCACCTTCACGAGGAGACGGGGAAAGCTCATACAATCGTCCCAGAGAATCACCCCGTCCGAGCTGAACCTGTCGAGAATAGGGTTGACGATCAACGTCGACTCCGGCCAAGCCAAGTAAATAACCCTCTTCATCAGCCCAATCTGAGGCGCCGCAATGGCCCTTCCTTTGCCGTAGAGGTTTCTGAACTCCTCCAGAGTCTCTTTCAGATCCCTCTCCCAGAGCGAGACGTTGGGGAACTCCTCTTCCTGAACGGCCAACGAGCTCTTTCGAAGAAGCGGGTTTCCCAGTAGAAGAATCTCTTTTCCTGCCATGATTCTCTCCCTAAATCAAAGTACAAGAAGAGGATACCCCTTTCGACTCTTCCTGGAAAGCCTCAGGGAGTTCACTCAAGGGAGGGTTCACGGATATTCTTGAGCATCTCTCTCCCCCTTTTATCCCTCTTCATGGCCTCCGTATCGTCAGAATCGGTGAGGCCTCTCCCCTCACCCCCTGGGCGTCCAAGTAGAGGAGGCGGTAGAAAAAATTCACCTCGCCCCTGGGAGGATGGCTATCCACAAAAGATTCCCCCACCAGGCTCTCCGCGATAGTCGTCCAAGAGCCCTCTCCATCGATCCTCCTCTCAAGGACCAAAGTGAAGCTTTCCATCCCGGGGGGAAGAGTCAAGACGACCCTAGGGAAGGGAACACTCTTGAACTCCCCTCTCGGCGCCGAAGGAACGGGAATGTGAAGGGCCAAGGGTTGACCGGAAAAGGCTTGAGAGAGAGGGCCTCTCCCCCCATTCCCGTCGAGGGCGACAACCCTATACCAGTAGGTCTCTCCCGGCTTTACCCACCCATCGGTGAACACAACGGCTTGCGGGGGTAGGGCTTCACCAACCACAAGCCCCTCCTCCTCGGGGGAGGAGCTCCGGAGCAGGAGGTACCCCGAGGCAGGAACTCCGGAAGGGGGATGCCGGAAGTGGATCTTAAGCTTTCCCTCCAGGGCCTCGACCCTCTCAAGGATCGGCGCCCCGACCTTCAAGCGGGAGGGAACGTTCACAACAACCTCCGAGGAGGGTTTTCCAACCGTTCCGTCCAGTGAGACCCCACTGACCCGGTAAGAGAAGGTCACCGCCTCACCCTCGGTGAGGATGGGGTCGTCCAGAAGGGTCTTCGGAAAGATCTCCGTGTTTAGTCTTGCCCAATCGCCGCCCAAGCTCTTTCTTTCAACAAGGTAACCCGCCGTGTCGGCCGCGGGGTTCCAAGTCAGTCGGATCCTCGTCCTTCCGAGATCGGCCTTGAGCCCTTCGATCCGAGGGAGTTGTCCAGAACCGACCACCTTGACCATAGCCGTGTCCGAAGGCACCCCTAAGTCTCCTCCCCCGGAGACGCTGCGAACCCGATAGAAGTAACTCACGCCTCCCTTGACACCCCGATCCTCAAAGAGAGAGGGTTGGGGGGGAACACCCTTCGGGGTCAGGGTCTCGAAGGGTCCCTCGGGAAGCATGGCCCTCTCCACGACTACGGTGGAGACTCTGGAGTTTTCCCCCATTCTCCAACTCAGGACGACTCTTCCCCCCTCCCCTTTGGCATCGACGGAGAGCGGGGGCAGCCAGGTTTCCGGTGGCACATACTCCCCTTTGCATTCGGATGAATCTCCGGACCGCCCGAAGAGATCCACTCCCCATACCCTGTAGGTGTTGGTTCCCCCGCTCAAACCCTTCCGGTCGACATAGGCGGGAAGAGTCTCCTTCCACCCCACCCCAAGGAAGAGAGGCTGTTCCGTCAAGAGAGCCCTCCTCCCCGAGGGGTCGCTCCTTTCGATCCGGTAGAAGAGAGGTTTACCCTCTCCCTTTCCCCAGTAAAGAACCATCCCCTCGTTCTCTTGAAGCGTTCTCAACCTCACCGGGGCCCCAAGGGGAGGATCCGGAAGGGAGGGATCCACCGGAGGGGAAGAGAGAACCGTTGGGAGCGGATCCCCCTTCCCGTTCAAGGCGACGACCCGGAAGCTTCTCCTCCCTGGGGAGAGTCCTCCGCCCTGCCATGCCATCGCGAAGGCCTTGGCCAGAGAGAAATCGGTCACCGCGATCAGACGCACCATGTCTTCGGCAACCTGAGTCCGTTCCCGCTGAGACCCGAAGAAGGGCTTGACCCTCTCCCAACGCTCACGTTGACCCGGGGTAAGCGGTTCCAAGGCGCCAGGGTCGCCCGGTTTCACAACCCCTAAGACCCGCCCTGAAGCGTCCTCCACTCTCCATCCCCCTTCGGGCCATTGGCCCCTGGGGGGTAGCCAGAGGAGTTTCACCTTCCCCTCCCCTTCGGAGAGGACTGCCAAACCGCCTTTTTCCGCTCCCAGGAGGGGGAGGAGGAAGAGAAGACCCGTTATTGCTATGAAGAGAAACTCTCTCTTAATCTTCATTCTCTTCTCCTTAGAGGCTGACCGTGAAGCCTACGGTTTCCGACCAGAGCCCAAGATCGATCTCAAGCTCCGCATGGGCCCTCATCTGAAGGGGTGGAGCCTCCACATGTACGTCGGCCGTTACGTTCCCATCCACGCAGACACCGAAGGCACAGACACCCGCCGACGCGCCGGCCGCAAAATCGCCGAGAATTCTCAGCTGGGGAGTGATCTGGAAGCCTATGTCCATAAAACCTTTCACATAGGCCTCTGAAACCGTGCCATCTCCCACGCCGAAGTAGAAGTTTTGCCTTCCGCCTACAGCGAAGCCATCCTTGTTTCCCAGCATCATGTAAGAATCGCTCTGTGACTTGAGAATGAAGGCACTGATCCGGGG
>JAMOAD010000305.1 GCA_023621955.1 Acidobacteriota bacterium | reverse complement strand
GCCCCTGGGAGTCATCGACCTCTGGCGAGAACCTTGATGGCGCCGCTCCGGCTCCGGATGCGGACGTGGGCTCCCCCTTCGGGAAAATCGCCCTTCACCTCCACGGTTCCCTCTTCGCTCTTGAGGTCCAGCGTGAGGGGCGTTCTGTCAGGAACCTCAAGGATGACCGTTCCCGAGAGGGTCGTGATGTCAAAGGAGTCCTCGGGTTCGCTCTCCAGCAGAACCAGGATGATAGGGCCTTTCCCTGTGGAGAGGGTGAGTTTGCCTCCTACGTCCCGGGCGTCTATGGAGAGGTCCTCCCCCTGGATGCCGATTTTTCCCCTCAACCTTCTCAGGGAGAGGTCGCCTGAGGGGATAGTGCAAGAGAGGTCCGTCTCGAAAGGGGTGCGAAGAGTCGCCTTGATCTCGATGTCCTCCCGGACGGGCTTGTAGATCGAGGAGGTGAGCTCCAAGGCTGTGCCACGTCTTTGGAGGGAGAGGTCGGCGTCTTGGAGAAACTCGTTGGTCGTAGATGAAAGGGAGCCTTTAACCAAGAGCTCCTTGCGGTTCCAACCTTCGATGGCGACCAGGGCTTCCGGAAGGTCCACCCTGACCTCCGAGCCTGGTTCCAGGGGAGAGCTTCTCTCGAAGCTTCGGGAGGGGAGAGGACCGTCGCTGACAACCATGAGACAGCTTACCGAGAAGAGGGTGAGAGCTAAGAGAAGGGAGAGACGTGCTTTCATGGGGCACCTCCAGGAAAGGATTACCGGTATGGCTTGAGAGAGCCTCTCAACTCCCCCAGGGAGTCGCACCCCAGGGAGGGGAGGAGTTCCGAAGCCTCCCTCAAGATTCTGAGGGGAGCCTGGGGATCGACGATGGTCGCCGTTCCGATCTGGACTCCCGAGGCCCCGGCGACGATGAACTCCAGAAGATCGCGACCGGAGACGATGCCTCCCATGCCGAGGATGGGGAGGGAGACCCGCTGAAAAACTTTATAAACCATGGCCAAGGCCATGGGTTTGACCGCCGGTCCTGAGACGCCGCCGAAGAGGTTGTGGAGCATGGGGCGGCGACTCTTCAGATCGACGGCGAGGCCGATGAAGGTGTTGATCAGGCTGACGCCGTCCGCGCCTGCCTCCTGGGCGGCGAAGGCGATCTCCTCGACTGACCTGGCGTGAGGGGAGAGCTTGGCGATGAGGGGACGTTTAGTCAGGGGACGGAGAGTGGAGAGAATCCTTTTCGTCTCTTCGGGAAACCAAGAGGGAGATCGACCTCCGGTCTGAACGTTGGGGCAGGAGAGGTTGATCTCGTAGAAATCGATACGGGGGTGGGAGTCCAAGTACTCCACGACTCGGGCGTAATCCTCGGGACACTCCCCGGCGACGTTGATCCCCAGGGGAGGCTTGTAACGCTCCCAGAAGGGGAGGACCTCATCCCTGAAGCGAACCATTCCGATCCCCTGTAACCCAATGGCGTTCAACATCCCCGAGGGGGTTTCGTAGACCCTGGGGGAGGGGTTCCCCGCCCGGGGGGCTGGATAGATTCCCTTGGTGATGAAACCCCCCAAAAGGTCGAGGTCGATATAGGGCTCCAATTCGTAGCCGTAACCGGCGGTTCCCGAGGCGAGGACGACGGGGTTGGGAAAACGGAGGGGGCCGATGGAGAAAGAGAGATCACTCATCCCAAACCACCCTGGAGGCTTCGAAAACGGGCCCCTCTTCGCAGACTCTGACCATCTCTACCCCCCGGTCGGTGCGAACCTTTCGGGCGCAACCGTAGCAGATTCCTGTCCCGCACCCCATCCTCTCCTCTAAGGAGAGGTAGACCTCCGTGGGAAGGTCCTTGTAAAAGAGGGCGACTCTTTCGAGCATCTTCTCGGGCCCGCAGGCAAAGACCAGGTCGACCTCTTGGCTCAGGCCATCGACGACCAACCCTCGTTGGCCGAAAGAGCCGTCGTCGGTCCGGTAAGAGACCGGAAAATCGGCGAGGAAGGGCCGGAAGAGGAGAGTGCGGGCGGTCTTGGCTCCGTAGAGGAGGGAATAATCCCGTTTCGACTCTGCCAGAACAGGAAGGGCGGAGAGGAAGGGGGAAATTCCGCGTCCACCGGCGATCAAAAGGATACGGCCCGGTTTTTCGAGGGGAAAGGGGTTGCCCAGGGGGCCCAGAACGGAGAGGGTATCTCCTACGCGCTTTCGGGCCATAGACTCGGTTCCCTTTCCGACGACCTGGAAGAAGAGTTCGAAGACTCCTTCGTCATGGAAGAGCCTGCCCATGGAGAAGGGCCGGGAGAGAAGGGTGGGGGCGTCGGGATCGCGAACCATGAGGAAGTGGCCAGATCGGAGAGAGGAGGTCAGGAGGGGGGAGTGGAAGAAGAGGGAGAAGAAATCCTCCCGCCATTCCCTCTTGCCGACGATCTCTAGGGGTGTATAGCCTTTCTTGTCCATGGTCTCCATCTTAGAGGAGAAGTTGTTCCCTGTCAACGGGAGTCGCGACTCCGGTGAAGGGAGAGGTAGTGGTGGATCGAGCGGGCGGCGGTTCTTCCGTCCTTTATGGCGAGAATCACCGTCGCTCCCCCCCGTACTGCGTCCCCTCCGGCGAAGATACCGGGAACGGAGGTGGCCAACTCGTCGGTTACCTCGATGCGCCCTTCCGGGCCGATGCTCAAGCCCGGGAGCGCGGAAGAGAGAATGGGGGTAGGAAGGGTTCCCAGGGCGTTGACGATCACATCGGCTTCGATCCGAGAGGTTCCCCCGGGAACGTCGACGGGCCGCCGACGTCCAGAAGCGTCGGGCTCGCTGAGCCTGGTGGCCTGACACTCCATCCCGACGACCCAACCGTGGGAGTCTCCGAGAAAACGGAGAGGCCTTGTTAAGAAGGTCATCTCAATACCCTCTTGCCTGGCATAGGAGATCTCGTCTTTTCGTGCCGGCATCTCCCTCTCGGTCCTCCGGTAGACCAGAACCACTCCCTTGGCGCCGAGCCTCCTGGCGGTTCTGGCGCAATCAATGGCCGTGTTGCCTCCTCCGATCACCGCCACCTTTCGGCCCCTGACGAGAGGAGAGGCCCCCTCCCTGGCCAGGTAGGCTTTCATGAGGTTGACCCTGGTAAGGTACTCGCCGGCGGAATAGACACCGTTGAGCATCTCCCCGTCGATGTTCAACAAGACAGGTTTGGGGGCGCCGGCGCCGATGAAGAAAGCCTGATACCCCTCCTCCTTCAACTCCTCAAAGGTGGCGGTCTTGCCGACGACGAAATCGGTCTGGATTTCGACGCCGAGCCTCTTGATCTCCTTGATCTCTGCCAGGAGCCTCTCCTTGGGAAGACGAAACTCGGGGATTCCTGTCATGAGAACCCCTCCGGGAAGGTGGAGGCTCTCGAAGACGGTGACGCTGTAACCCCACCGGCTCAGCTCACCCGCCGCGGAGAGGCTGGCCGGACCGGAGCCGATCACGGCGATTCTCTCCCGGGGCGTGGGGAGGGGGAGGGGAAAGCACCAACCCTCCTGGAGGGCGTAGTCGATGGCGAACCTTTGGAGGGCGCCGATGGAAACCGGAGGAAGACCGAGGCGGTTGTAGAGGCAATGCCCTTCGCAGAGCTCCTCTTGAGGGCAGACTCGCCCGCAGACCCCGGGGAGAACGTTGTTTTCTCTCAGAACCGAAGCGGCGCTCTTGAAGTCCCCTCTCTCGATGTTCTTGATGAAGGAGGGAATGCGAATCTCCACAGGGCACCCCCTCATACAGGAGGGGGTGGGGCAATCGAGGCAACGGGAGGCTTCGAGAAGAGCCTCCTGGCGCGAATAACCGGGGCTCACCTCGGAAAAGTCTTTGAGCCGCTCTTCCACGGGGCGGAGGGGAAGGGGAACCTTGAGGCGGGAGGTTCTCTCCTTTGCCGAATGCTTTGCACGAAGCTCTTTTCGCCAGAGTTCCTCTCTCTCCCGACGGTTCTTGTCGAAGGAGTCCTCTTGGGCAGGGATATCCTGGGAGGGTTTGGAGACGGCGGGGGAGAGTTGCCAAAGATCCTGGGCCTGCATTCTGGGAGCCAGGCTCTCCCAATCGATCTTCCGGATATCGAAGGAGGGACCCTCCAGACAGGCGAGGCAGAGACGATCCTCCACACGGACCCGGCAACTTCCGCACATCCCCGTCCCATCGAGCATGAGAACGTGGAGGGAAGCCTCGCCGGGAATCTCATAGGGGGCGGATTCATGGGCGATCCGGTGCATCATTTCCAGAGGGCCCGAGAGGAAGAGGCGCTGAAAACTCTCTCCGGCGCAAACCTTTTCGAAGAGAGCCTCACCGGTACCGGGGAAGCCGGCAGAGCCATCGTCGGTGGCCGTGAGGAACTGCAGGGGGAGGCTTTGAAAGCGGTCGGCCAGGAGAAGTTCCTCTCTCTTTGGCGCCGAAAGGAGTACGGAAACCCGGTTTCCTTCCTTGAGCAGTTCCTTGGCTAAAAGGTAGAGGAGAGAGCCTTCCGCCTCCCTTCCCACAAGGAGGGCATGCCCCCACCGCTCCTTGGAGATGGGGTTTCCCAGTGGGCCGGTGAGGGAGTAGAGCTCCTCTCCTCTCTGCCTCTCCGCCAGATGAGCTCCTGGTCCCCCCTGTTTTCTGTAAACCGTTTCGATCCATCCCTCCTCGGGAGAGAGATCGCAGATGGCCAAGGGAAGCCTTTCAGAACTCTCGTCGGGAATGACGATGACGAATTGTCCGGCTCCCCCCCTGCGGGCTATACGGGGGGCGTGGATACGGAGAAGGTTGTGTCGGGGCGACAGGGGTGTATTTGCTAGAATGACCGACGGCATTCGGCGCCTCCGGAAGGGATAGTCGGATTATACCATACCCTTGGGGGGGGAGGGCGGAGAACGCTGGAGAAGAGCTCGGAGGATGAGTCCGGAGAGTATCAGGGTCCCCCCGGCGAGTGTCCCCGAGGGGAGGCGCTCTTTCCAGATCCACCAGACCCAGAAGGGGTTCATGATGACTTCCAGTGTCGAGAGAAGAATGGCCTCTAGAGCCGTAACGTTCTGGATGGCCCGGGAGTAGAGAACGAAGGGGATGGCCAGCTGAAAGAGTCCGGCCAGGGAGAGGAGCCCCCAAGGAAGAGGGGCGAGGGGGCTTCGAACCAGGAAGGGAAGGCCGATCAGGAAGGCGAAGAGGTTTCCCCAGAAGACGATGATCAAGGGGTTCTGGTTTTTCCGCAGGCGCATGGAGAGGACGAAGAGGGCGCTGAAGATTCCGCAGAGCATCCCGGCGAGGGTTCCTCTCAGCGCCGTCAGGGAGAGATGGGCGGAGAAGATCATGGCGACCCCGGCGATGGCGCAGAGGATAGCGAGGCCGTCGGTCAGGCGGGAGCGTTCTTTCAGAAGGAGGGGGGCGAGAAGAAGGACGTAGGCGGGCGCCGTGTTTTGGAGGAAGAGGGCGGTGGCGACGTTTGTCTGTAGAGTGGCGGTGACGAAAAAGAGAACCATTCCGGCGTAGGAGAAGGCCCCTAGGAGTTCTTTAAAGACCGGAAGGGAAGGCTTAAGCCAGAAGAGAAGGGAGAGCGCCGCGACCCCGCTGCGAAGGGAAGCCGCCGCCAAAGGGTGCCAATGGACGGGTTTCAGGAGAATCCCCGAGAGGCTCCAGAGGAGTGTGGTGATAAGGAAGAGGCCGACGGCGTGGCCGTGGGGGGTCTTAAAGGGGCTTGTGATCAAGAGGGGGCTCCTTTCCAGGCTCCACCCTCTCCTTCCGGGGGGGGAGGAAGTAGAAGTCACACCCCGTTTCCCCCCAGCGGAACTTCAGCCAAAGGGCTTCATCCAGAAAGGTCAGGGAGAGGTTGTTGACCTCTCTCTTTTTCTTAAGGAACCCCAGGAGATCAAGAAGCATCTCCTCCATCTCCTCCTTCCCCTCCATCTCCTGGGGAAGCCTGATTCCCCCTTGGAGGTCGGGGTAGAAGAGGGCGATCCGCTGTTCGATCTCCCGTTTGGAAGTCAAAAAGAACTGGACCCTGAAGGCGGGAAGGAACTCGTTGAAAAAGCCGATAAGGAGCCGAAGGTCTGAAGGGTCGGAGAGCAGCAGGCTGAGGGAGTGCTCCTTGATGTTGAACTCCAGAGGGAGAAGGCAGAACTCGACGATCAGCTCCTTGGGGACGGGTGTCTTCTCGGGGCTGGGAAGCTCTGGAGGGTGGGTTCCTTCGAAGTCGATGTAAGAGATGCCGTACTGTCGGGAGAGAGCGGCCAGAAGGTCCTTCTCTTGAAGAAGGCCTTGGGAGAGGAGAATCTCGCCGAGCCTGCGGGATGTCCGCTTCTGTTCGTCCAAAGCGGACTTTAACTCTTCCGTGTCGATCAGGCGACGGTCCACGAGGATCATGCCCAACTTCATCCGGCTCTCCATCCGATACTCCCGGGAACGGTGCATCTCCACGGTTCGGTTGATGAGGAAGAGACTGTGGCAAGAGGCGGAGCAGAACCAGCCGGAGGGTGTGAGCATCCCCCTGCGGGAGGGAAAGAGGACCCCTTCCAGCCAAGAGGGACGGTTCTTGTCGCAGAGGGCGTTTCTGCAAGAGGGCATACCCATCTTTAATACAGGGTTGGCGAAAAGTCAAGGAGCATTGACAAAGCAAGAGGATGGTCATAAAATGAAAAAAGTAAAAAGTGTGGTGAGGCGGGAGTAGGAGCGGGAAAGGGTCTCGGCCTCTCCAACGGTTTTGACGGGAACGATGGCGACGAGGAGGAGAGTATGAAGAAGCGAACACTTTGTCTGTTGGTA
>JAMOAD010000174.1 GCA_023621955.1 Acidobacteriota bacterium | reverse complement strand
TGGGGAGGCGATCGGCTCTTCCCTCTTGGACAGCGAACACCTTGAGACGGTGGGAAGGATCCTCGCCCGTGCCAAAGAGCGGGGAGTGGATATTCTCCTTCCCGTCGACCACGTCGTGGCCCGGGAGGTCAAGGAGGACGCCCAGACTCAGGTTGTGGAAGGTGCCATCCCCAACGGACTCATGGGGGTCGACATAGGCCCGAAGAGTCGAAAGCTCTTTCGGGAGAAGCTTCTTGAAGCGGCCATGGTGATCTGGAACGGCCCGATGGGAGTCTTCGAGATGGCTCCCTTCGCGGAGGGGACCCGGAGTGTGGCCGAAGCCTTGGCCGAATCGAAGGGATGCTCCATCGTCGGAGGCGGGGACACAGCCTCGGCGGCCCTCAAGGCCGGCGTGGCCGACAAGATGAGCCACATCTCCACCGGCGGCGGAGCCTCTTTGGAGTTTCTTTCCGGAGACACTCTCCCCGGAATCGACTGCCTCAAGGAGAGAGCCTGAGATGAGAGAAACAAAAACAACAATCATTGTATATTGGAATATTTATAAAACCTCGGGGGAGGCGGCCGCTGTGGCGGCCGCCCTCCTCAAGGGGTATGTCGACGCGTCGGGTCTGAGAGTCGCCGTTGCCCCTCCCTTTACCGCCCTGGAGAGCGTTTCCTCGGTGTTGAAGGGGGGAAAGATCGCCTTGGCCGCCCAGAACATGCACTCCCGTGACGAGGGCGCCTTCACGGGCGAGGTCTCCGCTCCCATGCTCAAGGCCCTCGGTGTCGGCTATGTGATCTTAGGCCACTCAGAGAGGAGACACATCTTCGGCGAGAGCGACGCTGTCGTGAACGCCAAGGTGAAGGCCGCCTTGGCCCATGGGCTGACGCCGGTTCTCTGCGTAGGGGAGACCCTGCAGGAGCGGGAGGCGGGTCTCACGGAGAGGAGAATCACCGAACAGCTCGAGGGTTCCTGGGAGGGGATCGGCAAGGAAGGGATGGAGAAAACCATCGTCGCCTACGAGCCCGTTTGGGCCATCGGGACAGGGAAAACAGCCTCTCCGGCCCAGGCTCAGGAAGTCCACAGGCTGATTCGCAAAAAAATTCATGAAATCTTTGGAAAATTTTCCTCCGACTGTGCTATACTACTCTACGGCGGTTCCGTAAAGCCTGAAAACGCCCGGGTCCTCATGAAAGAGGAGGACGTGGACGGCGTTCTGGTCGGCGGAGCCTCCCTTTCGGTTGACTCTTTTCTTGGCATCATCGCAGAAGGGAGTGCCAGCCGGAAAGAAAAAGGAGGCTTTTGAGATGGCGGTATTTCTCACTGTGGTTCACTTGATCGTTTGCCTTCTCCTCATCTTGGCCGTCTTGGTCCAGTCGGGAAAGGGTGCCGATCTGGCCAGCGCCTTCGGGATGACCGGTAGCCAAACCGTTTTCGGTCCCCGTGGAGCGGCGACTGTCCTTCATAAGGTGACCACGGTCTTGGCCGTCCTTTTTATGGTGACTTCATTGGGGCTCTATATACTGCAGGCCCGAGGACCCCACTCGGTTGTGCAGGATACGACGGCTCCAGTGTCGGATACTCAGAAAAAGTAAAAGATTGTTTTGATGCCGAGGTGGCGGAACTTGGTAGACGCACCAGCTTGAGGTGCTGGCGGGTGAAAGCCTATAGGGGTTCGAGTCCCCTCCTCGGCATTATAAAGATTTAGGAAATGGGGCTGTTCAGGAGGATAAGATGTCGAAGTTTTGCCAGGTTTGTGGTAAAAGACCGTCCACGGGAAACATCATCTCCCATTCCCATAGAGCGACTAAGAGGCGTTGGGTACCGAACCTTCAGAGGATCAAACTCCGTGCCGGAGACGAATCCTTGAGGGTCTGGGTCTGCACCAAGTGTCTCCGTCAGGACCGTTGGGAGAAGGCTGTCAGCTTCCCCACCCAGCCCTGATCCTTCCTTGAGTCTGAGAGAATCTCCAGACAGAGTCTCGGTGCCTTTGAATGCTTGATCTTGTTTCAGAGAAGATCCAAGGGGCTATACAGTACCTCAAAGGCGAAGGGAGTATCACTGAAAAGAATATAGAGAGCGCCCTTAAGGACGTTAAACTTGCGCTCCTTTCCGC